>NZ_PGET01000001.1:4980000-5272838 GCF_002797975.1 [Clostridium] celerecrescens 18A
GCGGCCGAATCCTATGCCAGAATCAAGGACCGAATTGCTGCTGTCTGCGTAACCACAGGCCCTGGGGGCACCAATGCCATTACCGGAGTGCTAGGAGGTTTTCTGGATTCTATTCCCATGTTAATTTTATCCGGTCAGGTGCGCTATGACACAACGGCCAGATGGTCAGGAGTCGGAATCAGAGCCATGGGAGATCAGGAATTTGATATAACAAAAGCCATTGACTGTATGACAAAATACAGTGAGATGGTGATTGATCCCATGAGGATCCGCTACACTTTAGAAAAAGCCATTTATCTTGCCCTATCCGGCCGGCCCGGACCCACCTGGCTGGACATCCCCTTAAATGTCCAGGGTGCCTATATAGAAACAGAAGAGCTAATCGGCTTTTCCCCAGAAAATTACGAGAATGGCGGAGATGGCTGGTCCGCTGAAACTAACGCAAAAATAAAACAGGATGACCCCGGCTGCGGAGAAAATCGTCAGATCCTTCCGGAAAAGGTGACAGAAGATGTTGCCAGGGCCATTTTAGAAAAAATAAAATCATCTTCCCGTCCGGTAATCAATGCAGGCAACGGAATCCGCATCGGTCAGGCCCATGAAGTATTCAAGCGGGTCGTGGACAAGCTGGGAATCCCTGTAGTGACCGGCTGGAACAGCCAGGACTGCATAGAAGATGAGCATCCACTTTACACAGGGCGAGGCGGCGGAATGGGAGACCGTGCAGGGAACTTTGCCATTCAAAACAGCGATTTAGTCCTTTCTCTTGGAAGCCGCTTAAGCATCCGGCAGGTGGGGTACAATTATACTACATGGGCCAGAGAAGCCTATGTGATTGTCAATGATATCGACCCTGAGGAATTGAAGAAACCATCCATTCACGCCGATATGAAGATCCAAGCCAATGTAAAGGATCTGCTTACAGCCTTAGAGGAACTACTGGATTCAGAATACAAAACTTCCAGTAATCACCCACTCTTTTCCGGTGGAAAAGGCCTTGACGATATGACCTGGAATGAGACCTGCCGGATGTGGAAGGAAAAATATCCGGTCGTGCTTCCAAAGCACTACAGAAGCGGAGAAGATGAGGAAGTCAATGTTTATGCATTTATAAAGGAACTAAGTACCCGAGTCCCAGAGAACAGGGTCACTGTGGTGGGCAATGGATCTGCCTGCGTTGTGGGTGGACATGCATATATCATTAAGAAGGGGCAGCGTTTCATATCCAACTCAGCAGTTGCTTCCATGGGCTATGATCTTCCGGCTGCCATTGGAGCAAGCGTTGCTGAACGGGGAGAGGACGTCATTCTGGTTACAGGTGACGGAAGCATCCAGATGAACTTACAGGAGCTTCAGACCATCATCCATCACCATATGCCTGTTAAAATATTTCTTATTAATAACGGAGGCTACCATTCCATCCGCCAGACCCAGAAGAATTTCTTCGGAGAACCATTAGTGGGAATCGGAGTAGACAGCCGGGATTTGAGCTTCCCTGATATGGAAAAACTTTCAGCAGCCTATGGCTATCCTTATGTCCGTGCATGCCATAACAGCCAGCTGAAACATGCAATTGAAACGGCGCTGGCCATGAAGGGACCAGTCATCTGTGAGGTATTTGTAAGCCAGGACCAGAACTTTGAACCAAAGTCCTCGGCGAAACGCCTGCCGGATGGAACCCTTATTTCACCGCCGTTAGAGGATTTGTCTCCATTCCTTTCCGATGAAGAGATGGACCGGAATATGATCATCCCGAGGATCAGGGAATAGCAGGGGGAGGAAAAGCGTTGAACGTTGTTGTAACAGGGGCCACCAGTTTTCTTGGGAGAGCATTGGTTGACCAGCTTTTAACAGAGAAAAACCAGGTATTTGCCGTAATCCGTCCCGGTTCAAAGAATATGGGAAGCCTTGCGGCTGAGCGGGAGGGTCTTGTGCGGATCGAAGGTCACTTAGAAGAGCTTCATGAGATCAATCAGGTAATTCACGAGCCATGCCAGGCATTTTATCACTTTGGCTGGGATGGCTCCGGAAGTGAAAACCGTATGAAGCGAGAAGTCCAGCATAAGAACGTGGAAGATTCCTTAAAGGCTCTGGAAGGAGCCAGACGCCTTGGCTGCAAACGCTTTCTTTTCAGCGGTTCCCAGGCGGAATACGGAATTCATAAAGATACGATGACAGAGGAGATGCCGTGTACGCCTGTCTCCGAATATGGCAGAGCCAAGCTGGAATTTTTAAACAGGGCATTGGAATTGACAGAGAAATGGAAAAAGACAGGTGTTTCAGAGATGGAATACATCCATACCAGGATATTCAGCGTGTACGGCCCAGGAGATCATCCCTGGTCCCTGGTGGAAAGCTGCCTTAAGGCATTTCGCAGAGGAGAGTATATTTCCCTGGGGGAATGTACGCAAATATGGAACTATTTATATCTTGATGACTGCATCCGGGCGCTGATACTTTTGATGAAACAGGAGAAAGAATCAGCTTCCGGAACTTATAATGTAGCAGGACCGGAAGGGGAAAACAGGCCTTTAAGAGAATACATACGAACCATGTATGAGGTTTTAGGATTCCATGGAAGCTACAGCTTCGGAAGAAGATCGCCTAATGCAGAAGGACTCGCAAACCTTATTCCTGATATAAAAAAGCTGGAAAAAGCAACGGGCTGGCAGCCTCTTGTGGACTTTCCAGAGGGGATCCGGCGGACGATCCGCTAAATTCATTCGATTACAAAATATTGACATGGAGGAATTTTTGTGGTATGAGAGATAGGATTTGTATTGTATGCGGCAGACCTCTTGGGGAAACGCCTTTGATGACCCTTGCGGATATGCCGGCTTCGGCTCAGGATATTCCGGTCAGGGAAGAACTGGGAGAGGAGCAGGGAATCACCCTCTCTCTTCATCAGTGCCAGACATGCGGTCTGGTACAGTTTGATTGTGAACCTGTGGCATACTACAAGGACGTGATCCGCTCCGGCGGCTTTACCACCACCATGGTAAACTTAAGAAAACGCCAGTACCGGCATTTTATTGATAGATATCATCTGGAAGGTAAAAAGCTCATCGAGGCAGGCTGCGGCCAGGGGGAATTTCTTGGACTGCTGTCAGACTTTCCTGTAAAGGCTTATGGAATCGAAAACAGGGAAAGTCTTGTCCGCCTTGCTAAGGAAAAGGGTCTTACGGTCTGGAAACAGTTTGCAGCAGAAGGGGAAGTCCTTGCAGCTGATGACGGCAGCGCAAGTGGCCCATTTGACGGATTTTTATCCTTTAATTTCCTGGAACATCAGCCAGACCCGGTGGGAATGCTCCGCTGCATAGCAGACAACCTGTCAGAGGAGGGCGTGGGCTTAATTACAGTACCAAGCCTTGAATATATCCTGCAGTATGACGGATATTATGAACTGATCCGGGACCATCTTGCCTATTATACCTTTGACACCCTGCGCTATGCAGTAGAAAAAGCCGGGTTCCAGGTATTAGAGGAGGAAATGATAAACCGGGATACCCTTTCTGTCATCGTGAAGAAAAGTCCGGCCGTACAGCCAGAGGATAGCAGAAAGCTTATGCCGGTAGACATATCCGGTCTTAAAGAAAGCCTGGATACCATTGGTAGCGAGCTGGAAGAACTGGTTGACGGTCTTAAGAGCCAGGGGAAAACCTTAGGTATATGGGGCGCCAGCCATCAGGGCTTTACACTGGCTTCGACAACGGTCATCGGCCGGTTTGCAAGATACATCATTGATTCCGCCCCATTTAAGCAGGGAAAGTACGCCCCTGCCTCCCATCTTCCCATTGTACCCCCGGATCATTTTCATATGGACCCGGTAGATGCCATTTTAATCGTGGCCCCTGGCTATACGGATGAGATCGCCGGAATCATACAGGAAAGATTTGGCGGGAATGTAGAGATATTGGCGTTAAAATCCAATCATTTGGAAAGGATATAAGAAAAACCTATGAAAGCTTTTGTTTTGATCGAACCTGGCAAGGTCGGCTGGTATGATGCGCCGGAACCTGTCGTAACTCCCTATGGGGCCATCCTCCGCCCGATCGCGGTGACCCCCTGTTCCTCCGATGTTCATACGGTATATGGCGGAGGTTCCAGAAAGGCTCCTAACCTGATCCTTGGGCATGAGTGTGTGGCGGAAATCCTGGAAACAGGAGAGCTGGTCTGCGACTTTAAGGCAGGAGATCTTGTAGCAGTACCTGCCATCACACCGGACTGGAGAGCCAGCGGAATTCAGGAAGGGAATTTTAAGCATGCGACCGCCCCATTTTCCGGACACCAGCTTGGTAGAACGGCTCCGGGAGTATTTGCAGAAAAATTTTTAATCCCTGATGCAGATACTACTTTGGCAAAGATTCCAGAGGGAATTACCCTAGAGCAGGCACTCATGTGCGTGGATGTTGTTACTACAGGCTTTACAGGTGCGGAATTTGCGGATATTAAAATCGGCGATACCGTAGTGGTCCTGGGAATCGGCCCCATTGGGCTTATGGCGATTGAAGGAGCGCGCCATCTGGGCGCTGCGAGAATCCTGGCAGTCGGCAGCAGGCCCATTTGTGTAAAGCTTGCCAGGGAGTTCGGAGCCACGGAGGTCTTAAGCTATAAAGATGGAAACGTGACGGAACAGATCATGGAACGGACAGGAGGTCTGGGAGCTGACGGTGTCATTATCTGCGGAGGCGGGGATGAGGTCTTTGCCCAGGCGGTAGATATGGCTAAATACGGGATCGGAACCATATCCAATGTGAATTACTATGGCGGAACCGGAAACCTTCCCTTCCCCAAGTTTTCAGGCGGACGTGGCATGGCGGGAAAGACGATCCACACAGAGCTTGCAAAGGGCGGCAGAGTGAGAATAGAACGCCTTTTAAAAATGGTCCAGTATGGAAGGATCAATCCCGAAAAGCTTGTGACTCACCATCTTAATGGCTTAGAGCAGGTGGAAACGGCTCTGCAGCTTATGAAAGAAAAGCCGGAAGACTTGATTAAAGTAATGGTTCGGATAGATTGGAAGTGAACATATGAAAACAATTAGCATCGTGGTGCCCTGCTACAATGAGGAAGAAAATATAAATGCCTTGTATCAGGCGATTGACCATATATTTAATACTGAATTGCCAAGATACACCTATGAACTGATTTTTATTGATAATGATTCTAAGGACCGGACCAGGGAGATTATCCGTGGCTTGTGCGTCCAGGAGAAAAGAGTAAAAGGGATTTTTAACGCCAAGAATTTCGGGCAGTTCAACTCCCCTTATTATGCCATGCTCCAGTCAACGGGGGACTGTACCATTCTTATGGCAGCGGATTTTCAGGATCCGGTGGAAATGATTCCAAAATATGTGAAGGAATGGGAAAAAGGCTATAAGATCGTCATTGGAATCAAGAAATCCAGCAAAGAGAATAAGATCATGTACTGGCTGAGAAGCTGTTACTATAAAACCATTAAAAAGCTTTCCGATGTAGAGCAGATCGAACACTTCACCGGCTTTGGCTTATACGATCAAAGATTTATAAAGGTTCTTAGGGAACTGGATGACCCAACGCCCTTTCTCCGTGGAATTGTGGCGGAGCTTGGCTTTCGGCGTAAGGAGATTCCATATGAGCAGCCGAAAAGGCGGGCAGGAAAGACCAGCAATAATTTTTACCGTCTGTATGATGCGGCCATGCTAAGTGTTACTTCCTATACAAAAGTAGGGCTTCGCCTTGCGACCATATTCGGTAGTATCTGCTCCTTTGCCAGCATGATGGTGGCACTTGTCTATCTTGTCATGAAACTGGTTTACTGGGACCGTTTTCCGGCAGGTATGGCACCTCTTTTGATCGGCATGTGTTTTCTTGGCTCCGTACAGATCTTTTTTATAGGACTTGTAGGAGAATATGTTCTGTCCATTAATGCCCGCGTTATGAAGCGGCCTCTTGTAATTGAAGAGGAGCGGATCAATTTTACGGAAAAAGAGGAATACAGTCCAGAAGAGGGGATACTTTTAATGACGGCATCCGTGGAGAATGGGGAACAGAGATGAAATATAAGATAGATGTAGCGAGAATCCGTGAAAATTCAATCGTTTTAAACGGATGGGTCATTGGAAAGAGCCTTGACTCAGAGGCGGCGTTTGAGGTTTTAGACGGGCAGGAAAAAAGTGTGGAATTTAAGTACGTTCCGGTACGAAGAGATGATGTGTGCCAGATCTACTTTAAGAAAACAGCCGACAGGGATTTAGGATTTGACATCCGCATTCCCTATATCCGGGAGAAAAACGAGGACAGGATCCTGGTGATCCGGTGCGACGGTAAAACTGCCAGAGTGAAGCTGAATGCCCAGATAATCGAAAGACAGAACAGCTCCGCCCATAAAAAAAGCACAAAGCTGAAAAGCATGATGAATGTGCAGACCCTTCGGTCCGCTGCAGATTTCTGGAGAGATAACGGCTTTAAGGCTTTTGTTTTAAAATCCAGGCATAAGCTTCAGGGAATTGACAGTGATTATGATTATCCGGAATGGTATGCCCTTACAAAAACCACGGATGAAGAGCTGGAAGCCCAGAGAAAGACTGTTTTTGACTATAGACCTAAGATGTCTGTAGTAATACCTGCTTATAAAACACCGGAGCGATATCTGGCGGCTATGCTGGATTCCCTGCTGGCTCAGACCTATGGGAACTGGGAAGTGTGCATTGCAGACGGAAGCCCAAAGGGAGAAGGTGTGGAACGGGTATTAAAGCGCTATGCCATAAAGGATGAACGGATCCGTTATGTGATCCTTGGCGAGAATAAAGGAATTGCGGGAAATACCAATGCTGCCATTGAAATGGCAACAGGAGATTTTATAGTCCTTGCAGACCATGACGATACCCTTGCGCCCGATGCGTTGTTTGAGTGTGTGAAAACGATTAATTCCCATCCGGAAATTGATGTGGTTTATACCGATGAAGATAAGCTGGACATTGACGGTGGAGAATTATTTGAACCGCATTTTAAACCGGATTTTAATCCGGATCTTTTAACAAGTGTCAATTATATCTGTCACCTGTTTGTGGTTAACCATGAGCTGCTGATGGAGGTGGGAGGCTTCCGGGAAGAATATGACGGGGCCCAGGATTATGATTTTATTTTCCGCTGCACAGAAAAGGCCAGAAAGATATCCCATATACCCAAGGCTTTGTATCACTGGCGCTGTCATCAGAATTCCACCGCAAGCAATCCGGAAAGCAAATTATATGCTTTTGAGGCAGGGGCAAGGGCTATTAAAGCACACTATGACCGGGTCGGTATAGAGACGCTTTCTGTTGAAAAAGGCATTGATTACGGAATCTATCATACTACGTTTAAGATCGCAGGAGATCCCCTGGTTTCTGTTATCATTCCAAGCAAGGATCACAGTACTGACCTGGATTTATGTATTCGTTCTGTCGTAGAGAAATCCACGTATCAAAATCTGGAATTTATTGTTGTGGAAAATAACAGCACGGACCCGGAAACCTTTGCGTATTATGAAAGGATCCAGAAAGAGTTCTCTTTTGTCCATGTGGTTACGTGGGAGCGGGAATTTAACTACTCCGCCATCAATAACTTCGGCGTTGCCCATGCAAAGGGCGAGTATCTCCTGTTCTTAAATAATGATACGGAAATGGTAAGTCCGGAAAGCATCCATGAGATGTTAGGCTTCTGCCAGAGAGAGGATGTCGGCGTTGTCGGGGTCAGGCTTCTTTATTCCGATGATACCATTCAGCATGCCGGTGTAGTGGTTGGCTTTGGCGGTATTGCAGGGCATACCTTTATCGGTCTTCATAAGGCGGAAAGCAGCTATTTCAATCAGGCAATGTGCGCCCGGAACTACAGTGCCGTAACAGCTGCCTGCATGATGAGCAAACGATCCGTGTTTGAAGA
Organism: [Clostridium] celerecrescens 18A; assembly: GCF_002797975.1. NCBI lineage: Bacteria > Bacillati > Bacillota > Clostridia > Lachnospirales > Lachnospiraceae > Lacrimispora > Lacrimispora celerecrescens. The sequence goes on from NZ_PGET01000001.1 coordinate 4,987,903, forward strand.
AGCGGGAGGATTTTCGGAGGACCTTGCCGTTGCCTTTAACGATATTGACTACTGCATGAAGATCCGGTCCTTGAATAAATTGGTGGTTTACGCTCCATATGCCCTGTTCTATCATTACGAATCAAAGTCAAGAGGGCTTGAGGATACGCCGGAGAAAGTGGCCCGCTTTCATGAGGAAATCAAAAAGTTTTCCCGGAAATGGCCGGATATATTAAGAAACGGGGATCCTTATTACAATCCCAATCTGACCCTGCGTAAATCCAATTTTGCCCTGCGGGACCTTCGAAAGGAAAGAATCGGGGAGCCCTATCAGCTTGAGGTGTGAGATGGAGAAGAAAGTAACGGTTATTATTCCTAATTATAACGGATTAAAATTTATGGAACCTTGTTTTAAGGCCCTGGAAGCTCAGAGTGATAAGAACTTTGAGCTTCTTGTGGTGGATAACGGTTCCACGGATGGAAGCGTGGAATGGCTGAAGGATAGAAATATTTCTTCTGTTTTTCTGGAGAAGAATACAGGCTTTTCCGGGGCCGTGAATGTGGGGATCCGTCATGCGAAAACTCCTTATGTCATTCTGTTAAACAATGATACGGAACCGGAACCTGATTACGTAAAGGAACTGGTGCTTGCCATGGACCGGTCGCCTAAGATATTTTCCGTCAGCAGCAGGATGATCCAGCTATACCACAAGGAGCTCATGGATGATGCAGGGGATATGTACAGCATATTAGGCTGGGCTTATCAAAGAGGCGTAGGACAAAGCATCAGAGGCTATCAAAAGCCCCGAACCGTTTTTGCTGCCTGTGCGGGAGCTGCCATCTACAGGCGGGACGTGTTTGAAGAGATCGGAGGCTTTGACGAAGCCCACTTTGCCTATCTGGAAGATATTGATGTGGGATACCGGGCAAAGATCTATGGATATGAAAATGTATACTGCCCCGCAGCTGTGGTTTATCATGTAGGCAGCGGAACCAGCGGTTCCAAGTATAATTCCTTTAAGGTCCGGCTGGCTGCCAGGAATAATGTTTATTTAAATTATAAGAATATGCCGGTTCTGCAGCTTTTGGTGAATTTGCTTCCCATTTTAGCCGGCACCTTTGTAAAGTATCTGTTTTTTAAGAAGATCGGTTTTGCTTCCGATTATATGGAAGGGTTAAGCGAAGGGCTAAGGACAGCAAAGAATACCAGAAAGGTACCGTTCCGGATGTCCCATCTTGGCAACTATTTTCGGATAGAAGGAGAGCTGATCTTTGGCACGTTCCTCTATATTTGGGAATTTTTACGAAGAAAGTTAAAAATTTTCAGGTCATATTAAGAATATTTTAATGGCATCATATTGACATATCATGTATAATATACGGGAATTATGGTGGAGAAATATGGTGCAATGCACGAATGGAAGGTTTTGCTGCTATGATTAAGGATAATCAAAAAAAATTAAATGGGTTTCATGTAGTACTGGATGGACTGGTCATTGTAATATCCTATGTATTAGCCTGGCTGCTTCTTTTACTGGGAAACCGGTTGTTCAGCCCTTATAAACAGGTTTTAAGGCCACAGTACTATTTTGCGGCGCTTCTTATCATATTGCCGACCTATCTGCTGCTTTACGGCCTCTTCCATTTATATGCCCCAAAGAGAGTTCAGGAGAGACGGTATGAGTTTGCTAATATCTGTAAGGCCAATCTCCTGGGAGTTCTGCTTTTTGCTCTGATCCTGTTCCTGGCTAAGAAGAATCCTTATTTAAGTGAGTTCTCTACCAGGCTGGTATTTTATTTTTGTGCTATTAACATAACCCTGGAGGCGGCCGTTCGGAATATGCTCCGTTCGATGCTCCGCTCCATGCGCTCCAAGGGTTACAATCAAAAGCACATCCTTTTGATTGGTTACAGCCGTGCGGCGGAAGGCTTCATTGACAGGGTTCGGGTGAATCCTGAATGGGGCTATCAGGTCAAGGGGATCCTTGACGATACAAAGGAATGGGGAACCGGATACAAGGGAATCAATGTCATCGGCAAGGTTCGTGATTTAGATGAGATTCTTGCGTTAAATTCTCTTGATGAAATCGCCATCACCTTAAGCATTAAAGAATATGCGAATTTAGAAGGAATCGTAGCTTCCTGCGAAAAATCAGGTGTCCATACCAAATTTATACCGGACTATAACAACATGATACCTACAAGGCCCTTTATCGAGGACTTACAAGGCCTGCCGGTAGTCAACATCCGCCGGGTACCCCTTACGGATACGGTAAATGCCCTGGTGAAGCGGATGGTTGACATTTTAGGAGCCTCCGTTGCTCTGGTTTTATTTTCTCCTGTCATGCTCATCACGGCAGTTCTTATTAAGCTGACCGCGCCGGGACCGCTTATTTACAAACAGGAGAGAGTGGGTCTTCATAACAGGTCGTTTCCTATGTATAAATTCCGTTCCATGGTGGTGCAGACTGCCACAGAGGAAAAAACTAAATGGACGACACCTCATGATTCCCGCGTAACGCCTGTAGGGCGTTTTATCAGGAAAACAAGCATTGATGAAATGCCCCAGTTTATCAATGTCCTTCGTGGAGACATGAGTCTGGTGGGGCCAAGGCCGGAAAGGCCTCTCTTTGTTGAGAAGTTTAAAGAGGAGATCCCCCGCTATATGATCAAGCATCAGGTCCGTCCCGGCATCACCGGCTGGGCTCAGGTGAACGGTTACCGGGGCGACACATCCATTACAAAAAGAATTGAACACGATTTGTATTACATCGAAAACTGGACCCTGGGATTTGATTTTAAGATTTTATTTCTTACCATATTCAAAGGGTTTATCAATAAAAATGCGTATTGATACTGGATACGACACGATTAGGATGAGGTTAAATAAATGAGAAATGAATTTGACGATGAAGTAGGCCGCGAGGATACTAGGAAAGGAAAGCGCGGTTTCAACTCAAAACCAGATCCGTCTGATGAAGATTACTACCTGGATGATGATTATGAAAATTATCAGGAACAGAATTACGGCAGGTCAAATCAGGAAGCAGACGGTTATGATTTACCCAAAAAGGCTAATAATGCGCCTGTAAGGAGAGGCGGGGCTGGGGAAAGAACCAGGAATTCTGACCGGTCCAGGCAATCCTCCGGTGACGGCCAGGCAGCCTTTCGAGGACAGTCCTCATCGGTCGCCGGTCCAGGTAAAAGTCAGGGAGCAGCGGGAAGCCGTGTTTCAGGAGACAGCCAAAGAGCAGCGGGAAACCGTGTTTCAGGAGACAGTCAAAGAGCAGCTGGAAACCGTGTTTCAGGAGACAGTCAAAGAGCAGCTGGAAACCGTGTTGCTTCAGGAGACAGCCCAAGAGCAGCTGGAAGCCGTGTTTCTTCAGGAGACAGCCAAAGAGCAGCAGTAAACCGTACTGCCGCAAGTATTAGCCAGGGAGCAGCGGTAAGCCGGACTGCTTCAGGAAATAGCCAGAGAACAGCAGGAGGCCGGGCTGTCTTAGAAAACGGCCAGGGAACTGCAGGAAGCCGGACTTCACCGGGAAATGGCCAGAGTTCATCAAGAGGCCAGATTGTCATAGGAGACGGCGGTACAAAGCAGCAGCAGAGAGTACCGGCGCAGGATAAAAGTGTGGCTGCCAGCCGATCGGCGGCTCAGGCTGGAAAAAAGAGAAAAATCAGACGTATCATTCTTATGGTGGTTCTTGAAGTCTTTACACTGGCAGGCATTTTCGCCTATGCTTATGTAGCCAGACTGATGGGATCCATCCAAAGACCAGATGATTTTAATAAAAACCAGGTAAGCAATGATATCTTATCTCCTATACAGAAACAGCATATGACCGGTTATCGTACCATAGCAATCTTTGGTCTTGACGGCCGTGATGGTAGTATCAATAAAGGAAGTAACTCTGATTTAATTATGATTTGCAATATTAACAGAGATACGGGTGAGATCAGGCTTGTATCCGTTTACCGTGATACATACATGAGTATTGGAGAAGGATATTCTTATAACAAGATAAATGCTGCCTATGCCAATGGGGGAGCCGCTCAGGCACTGGCTGCCCTCAATCGGGACCTGGATCTGGATATCACGGAGTTCGTTACCTTTAACTGGAAATCGGTAGCTGACGGAATTAATATGCTGGGCGGTGTAGACATTGAAATTACCAAACCAGAATTTCGTTATATCAATTCCTTTATCACGGAAACCGTTAAGGAAACAGGCGTGCCTTCGGTTCATTTAAAGTCAGCAGGAATGAATCACTTAGATGGTGTTCAGGCAGTTGCCTATGCCAGACTGAGAAAAATGGATACTGACTTTCAAAGAACAGAGCGTCAGCGCCTTGTTATTGAAAAAACCTTTGAAAAAGCAAAGAAGGCCGACCTTGGACTGCTTAACAGGATCTTGTTGATGGAGGTAGACCAGATAGGATCAAACCTAACCTTTAGTGACTTTACGGAGCTGCTTCTGGATATCGGCAAGTATCATATCGGCAAAACAGGTGGTTTTCCATTTACCCGCGGTGATATGACGGTAGGAAAAAGAGGAGACTGCGTAATCCCTCAGACCTTGGAATCCAATGTTACCGAACTTCATAAACTTCTTTTTGATAAGGAAGACTATGAGCCATCGGATATGGTTAAAAAAATAAGCGCTAAAATAGCCGCTGATACCGGCATGTATAAGCAAGGAAGCACCTCGAACAACAGCACGAAGGACAATGATTCAAAGAAGGCCACAGAAGCGACGAAACCGGAGAAAACCACTGCTGCAGAAGAATCTTCCCCACAGGAAGGTTCAACAGGAGCTACGGATGGAAGCGGAAAACCAGGAAAGCCTACGGATTCCTCAGAAAGCAGTACGGGTGAGACCAAGGAAACCAGGCCTGGGGAATCAAAGCCTTCAGAAACAACGACTGGATCAACGAAACCAGGGGAAACAAAGCCTTTGCCTTCAACCAGTGAACAGGAGACTACATCCCCTCATGGACCAGGACCAGGGAAGCCTTCGGAACCTAACGAGACAACGGCTCCGCAGACAACCTCAGCAGGACCGGGCGGATCTGGCGGACCGGGGGAAACAACTTCATCCCATCCTTCCAACCCGACGACTGGCGGGAATTCGGATGTTCCGATTGTGGTTCAGCCCCCAACCAATAATTGATTAGGTAAATAAAAGTTGAATACCCCGCAGACAGGGCCTTGGCGATTAAAAAGGCCGCTGATGCGGGGATTTTTTTCTTTTCACATATTCAATATAATTTTATCACAAAATGGTCACAATTCATTGATAGACTCTGATTATCAAAGGAAATAAGAGGTATACATGAAAGGAGATAGATTCTATGTATGACGAAGATGAAAGCAAAGACACAGGCCGCATGAATCCTGAAGAGCATAAAGAAGAAGCTGTTACCACGAATTTTATTATGAGAGATCCTGATTTGGAAAAATCCAGTACCCAGGATTCCGAAAGCAGCAGCCAGACTCAGTCCCAGACCCACAGCTCTTATGAAGCGCAGCAGAATATTCCTCATTATCAGGAATACCAGTATCACAGGGCAGCAGGGCAAAATGCCTTCCAGGAGGAAGCAATGCCTAAGAAAAAAGGCGGCTTTGCAAAGAAAGCAGCAGGCCTTGTAGGAGGAGCACTTGTATTTGGAGTGGTAGCCGGAAGCACCATGGTTGGAATCAACTGGGCAGCCGGAGCTTATGGAAGTAAAAACCCTGTGGAGATCAGTCAGGCGGAAACTATTCCCTCTTCCACAAGCGATTCAGGAGTCCAGGCGTCAAACACATCCAGCATTACCACCGCTAATGATGTTTCAGCCATCGTAGACAAAGCCATGCCATCCGTAGTTGCAATTACCAGCAAGATGGTTTATGAAAGCCAGACATGGTTCGGCCCTATGCAGAGAGAAGGGGTTGGCAGCGGCTCTGGTATCGTTGTTGGCAAGAACGACGATGAACTTCTAATCGTAACGAATAACCATGTGGTACAGGGAGCGGAGGAATTAAAGGTTACGTTTATTGATGAGGTAGCCGTAGATGCTTCCATTAAGGGTACGGATGCAGACAGCGACTTAGCAGTGATCGCAGTTCCGTTAAAAAATATTTCTTCTGACACATTATCAAAGATTGCGATTGCCTCTCTTGGAACTTCCGATAACTTAAAGGTGGGTCAGGGGGTTATCGCCATCGGCAATGCTCTTGGCTATGGACAGTCCGTTACCGTAGGTTATGTCAGCGCACTTGACCGTTCCGTACAGACCGAGGATGGCACAAGCCGTGATCTGCTTCAGACTGATGCGGCCATTAATCCCGGCAACAGCGGCGGGGCTCTGTTAAATATGCGGGGCGAGGTGGTCGGTATCAACTCAGCCAAGTATTCTTCTACGGAAGTAGAGGGTATGGGCTATGCGATCCCCATTTCCAAGGCTCAGGATATCATTGATACCCTGATGACCAGAAAGACCAGAACTCAGGTTACCGATGCAAATCAGGGATATTTAGGAATCCAGTGCAAGAATATTGATGCAGTCACAAGCCAGCAGCTTGGTATGCCTCAGGGCGTGTTCATCTATAAGATCGTAGAAGACGGAGCAGCTTCCAAGTCAGATCTGCGGGAAAAAGATATTATTACCAAGTTTGACGGCCAGGGAATTAAGACCTACGATGACCTGACAAACATGCTTAAATATTACGAAGGAGGAACCACTGTGACTCTTACTGTCCAGTCTCTTGAAAACGGACAGTATGTAGAAAGGAATGTAGATATTACTCTCGGCAATCGGCCGGCAGAGGTCCCGCAGCAGGGTTAAGAAGAATAAAGTCTCTCCAGGTTCATTGATTGGGCCTGGGGAGATTTTTTTGTACTTAAAAATGTGCCGGCTCTATGGATTTTTAAACCGCCATATGAAAAAGACAGCTATTTTTTCAAAAATGCTTGACAAATGCAGGTGTTTCCAGTATTGTAATATGTAGTTAGTTATAGCTAACCGCGCAAAGAACCAGCGGCTCTTTTTCTTACCGGTTGCATAAGAGAGGAAGGCTGTTTGCCCTTATAAGCGGGGATATGGTGTTTGATTTCTTTTACTAATTCACAGCGTCTTCGGGCGCATATCTTTTCATACATAGTTAGTGTGAACTAACTAAAGGATTGGAGGTAATTGCATGAGCGTAGTCATCGTTGGAGGAAATGAGTGCATGGTACGCCAATATAAAGAACTATGCAAGGAATACAGCTGCTGTGCAAAGGTCTTTACAGAGCTAAAGGGCGGAATGAAAAATAAAATCGGCAAGCCTGATTTGCTGGTGCTTTTTACCAGCACCATGTCCCATAAAATGGTTCGCTGTGCATTGAGTGAGACAAAGGGACTGGATACCATAATCGCCCGTTCCCATTCCAGCTCCATGTCGGCTTTGAAAAATATTCTGGTAGAACACGTGGGATAGGAGGAAGCAACATGTCAGAAGAAATGCTGATCAGGCACTGTTCACCGACGCTTGCCGGGATTAAAACGGGGAGTTTGTTTTCCTGCCCTTGCCGTTCCAAAGAAGAAATCCAAAATGAGGTGAGGCGGCTAAACCGCGTACTTGCGCCAAAAGGAATCCGGGTTTTACCTCTGCGCTATTACAAGCAGAGGGCTTTGATCTACCTCTATCGTCCCAGCCACTTGAAACGGGATCTGTCGGATGGGTATGCTTCCGCCTTGCTGAAGCAATATGGATATTCTTTTGAAAACTCCCAGCGCTGTGTGGTACAGCTTGTGAACAGGCTGCGTACCTGCTCTGGATTTCCTCATGAAATTGGATTGTTTCTTGGTTATCCCCCAGAGGACGTTCAAGGTTTCATCGACAACAAGGCCTGTCATTGTAAATGCATCGGATGCTGGAAGGTTTACGGCGATGAGGAAAAAGCGATACAAACCTTTAACCGATATAAAAAATGTACGGAAACTTATTTTGCACAGTGGTCAAAAGGCACAGCTGTTGAACGGCTCGCCGTAGCCGTTTGATATAGAAGGATTAAATGAGAAAGGTTGGTTATACATCATGAGTAAAATTGCAGTAGTTTATTGGAGCGGAACCGGAAACACCGAAGCAATGGCAGATGCCGTATTGGAGGGAATAAAAGAAAAGGGTGCAGACGGGGTCATACTCACCCCTTCTGAATTTGACGCTTCCATGATTGATTCTCTGGATGCCATTGCTTTTGGCTGTCCTGCCATGGGGGCGGAGGTTCTGGAGGAAAGTGAATTTGAACCTATGTTTTCTTCCTGCCTATCCAGGCTGCCAGGTAAAAAGATTGCCCTGTTCGGTTCCTATGGCTGGGGCGACGGCGAATGGATGCGTTCCTGGGAAAAGACCTGCGAAGACGCGGGTGTGGAGCTTGCTTGCGATAGTGTGATCTGCAATGAAGCGCCTGACGGAGAGGCTGCAGCAGCTTGTAAAGCATTGGGGGCGGCTCTGGCATAATAGGAAAGGTATTACATAGGACGGTCAATCATTCAATGAATTGCGCTGAGTACTTATTTAAAGTATTCAGCGCTTTATTATTGCATATTGAATGTTATTTTGCAATCATTTGAATTTCAACTCATTAAAAAAATCTAAATTCCCGGCCCGTACTTGTAAGAGACTTTTAAATGCTTTATAATAATCTGGTATGCGGTGCATAATTACAGATAGAAGGAGATTACAATTTGGACGAGAAAGATTTTCCGGAAGAGAAAATGGAAGATACAGTTGCCCGCGGCTCTGACAGCGGCAAAAAGAAAAATGACGATGATGAGTATGAAAAAGTCTGCTATGTCTGCCGCAGGCCGGAGAATGTGACAGGGCCTATGGTTTCCATGCCCGGAGGCATGAATCTGTGCCATGATTGTATGCAGAAAGCATTTGATTCCGTAACACAGGGCGGATTTGATATAACAAAGATTCAGAATATGCCTTATATGAATTTGAATTTCAGCGATCTGGGAAGCTTAGACAGAAAAGATCTTGAGATACCTAATAAGCAGAGGGTGAAAAAGAAATCGGAAAAGGAGCCAGGACAGGCACTTAATTTAAAAGATATTCCGGCACCTCATGTGATCAGGCGGAGGTTGGATGAATATGTCATCGGCCAGGAACAGGCCAAAAAGGTGATTTCCGTTGCAGTTTATAATCATTACAAAAGGGTTTATCTGGCGGATTCCAAAAAGGGGGATGAGGAAGGGAATGTTCAGATAGAAAAATCCAATATTTTAATGATCGGTCCCACTGGAAGCGGAAAAACCTACCTGGTTAAAACCCTGGCAAAGCTTCTTGATGTTCCCCTTGCCATTGCCGATGCCACTTCTCTTACAGAGGCCGGATACATAGGCGATGACATAGAGAGCGTGGTTTCCAAGTTGCTTGCGGCGGCTGATAATGATGTGGAAAAGGCGGAGCGGGGTATTATTTTTATTGACGAGATTGATAAGATTGCAAAAAAGAAGAATACCAGCAGCAGGGATGTAAGCGGAGAGTCCGTCCAGCAGGAGCTTTTAAAGCTGTTAGAAGGGAGCAGTGTAGAGGTCCCTGTGGGCTCAAACCAGAAAAATGCTCTCACCCCGATGACAGCGGTAAGCACCGAGAACATTCTATTCATCTGTGGAGGAGCGTTCCCGGATTTAGAGGATATTATCAGAGAGCGGCTGAAGGAAAAGTCATCCATTGGTTTTTCCGCAGAATTAAAAGACCGGTACGAAAAGGATCCCAATATCCTGTCTCACGTGACCAATGAGGATTTACGCAAATTTGGCATGATTCCTGAATTTTTAGGCCGCCTTCCCATTTCAGTAACCCTGGAATCTTTGGATAAGGAGCTTCTGGTCCGGGTTTTAAAAGAACCGAAGAATGCCATTTTAAAACAGTATAAAAAGCTTTTGGAGCTTGATGAGGTGTATCTGGTGTTTGAGGATGAGGCACTTGAATGGATTGCGGAAGAAGCTCTTAAGAAAAAGACAGGAGCAAGAGCCTTAAGAGCCATTATAGAAAACTTCATGCTTGATATCATGTATGAGGTTCCCAAGGATCCCAACATTGGATCAGTGGTCATAACGAGAGCTTACTTAGATAAGAACGGCGGTCCTCTCATTCAGATGAGATGTTAATAAAGCGGGAATTGCTGGGGACGGGATAAAAAATACTAAAGAGTGGAGATAATAAGGACGGAAGGAGTGAGGTCATGGTATTTATCGGTATCATTGCATTGCTGGCTGCCCTGGATCTTTTAATAAAAAGCGCCATTGAGGATCAGGAAGAAGCCGGCTTTCCCAAGGAACTGGAGGGAAGCGGCGGAAAAATTCTGCTGCACAAGAATCATAATGCCGGTTTTTCCTTCGGCTATTTTAAGGATCATCAGTCTATGGTGCAGATGATTCCCCTGGCAGTGGCATCTTTTATCGGAGGAATGCTGGCAAGCCTTCTTCAAAGAAAAGGAAACATTTTTGAAAAACTGGCTTTATCCATTGCCCTGGGAGGAGCGGTCAGCAATCTGTACGACAGGCTGGTCCGTCATTATGTCGTGGACTATTTCAGTATACAGTATGGAAAGCTTAAAAAAGTAGTGTTTAATCTGGGTGATCTGTTCATTTTTCTGGGAGCTGGAATTATCCTTATAGTGGAAATCATTAAAGCTTTTAAAGAACGATGAAATGTAACATCCTGCGGACAATCCCTTTATGCCCAGAAAGCGTGGGCTGTAAATACGTAAAAAAAGCGGCTGTCTTCTTGACATAGCCGCTTTTCTATTGTAGAATCAATGATAAAATATTATAAAACAGGAGTTGATCTTTTTGGATTCGAGTGACTATATACAGTTGCTTATGTTATTTATTTTAGTTGCATTATCAGCATTTTTCTCATCGGCTGAGACTGCGCTTACTACGGTGAATAGAATCAGGGTACGGAATTTAGCCGAGGCAGGAGATAAGAATGCCATTACTCTGACTAAGATTTTAGAGAACCAGGGTAAGATGCTCAGTGCGATTCTTGTTGGTAACAATGTGGTAAACTTAACTGCCTCTTCCATGTCCACCACACTGGTTATGAACATTTGGGGCAATAAGGCAATAGGCATTGGGACCGGTATCCTTACGCTTGTCATTCTGGTATTTGGTGAGATCTCACCGAAAACCATTTCTACCTTATATTCCGAACCAATATCTTTAAAATATGCAAAGGTAATCTATGCCTTTATGATTGTCATGACACCGGTCATTTATGTGATTCGAATTCTTTCATCTGGATTTTTGCGCTTTATCCATGTAAACCCGGACCGAAAGCAGGAGCCCATCACAGAGGATGAGCTGAGGACCATCGTAGATGTGAGCCATGAGGAAGGCGTGATAGAATCAGAAGAAAGAAAGATTATTAATAACGTGTTTGATTTTGGTGATTCCGTGGCGCGGGATATTATGATTCCCCGTATAGACATGACTCTGGTAGAGGTAAATGCTGCCTATGATGAATTGATCGATATTTTCCGGCAGGAGATGTACACCAGGATTCCGGTATACGAGGAAACCAGTGACAATGTGATCGGAATCATCAATATGAAGGATCTGCTTCTCGTCGACAGGACAGATGATTTCAATATCAGGAATTTTTTAAGAGAGCCGCTCTATACATACGAGTATAAAAAAACTGCGGAACTTATGTTGGAGATGCGCCAAACCTGCAATAACGTTGTCATCGTTTTGGATGAATACGGAGCAACGGCAGGGATGATAACCCTGGAAGACTTACTGGAAGAAATCGTCGGAGAGATCCGGGATGAGTATGACGAGGATGAAGAATATGAACTGGTTGAGGTGGAGCCCTTTGAATATCTGGTAGAAGGCTCCATGAAACTTGATGATTTAAATGACAGGCTGGATCTTGGACTGGAGTCTGATGATTATGATTCCATCGGCGGCCTGATCATCGGACAGCTTGACCGGCTCCCGGAACAGGGGGAAGAGGTTGTCTGCGGGGGAATCCGCCTTGTTGTAGATGAATTGGACAAAAACAGAATCGATAAGGTTCGGATGTATTTGCCTCATTAAGCATTTTGCTGGATAGCGGTTTCGCAGGTTTTACCGGAAGGCTGGGAAATAAGGGAGAGGGAAGCTTGCTGCTTCTGCTCTCCCTTTAACATTTCCCGGAAACCCCTTCCGTCAACTAAGCATCCCCCCCGCGGTGCCGCTGACTGCGCAGATGGCCATGGTTGTGAGTAGCTGGTTCATAGAGCCATTTAATCCTTTGTTTAGGAAAAAGGATACGGCCAGGAGCACCAGGAAATATAGAAGTCCCAACAAAAGGCCCCAGAAGAATCTTCGATGCCGTACGCTCTTTCCCATTAAGACTCCGCCAAAGAGACAGGCGATGATATAAACCGCATTGACTCCCAGGCGTATCTGCCCTTCCTTCAGCCGGAATCTATAGAGTGCTAAGGCCAGGACCACCAGCAAGATTCCGGTCAGTATGTAGGTGATAAGAAGGTTTCTTAGTGTGACCTGAAGCTTTGATTTTTCCATTTAAATACTCCTTATATCTTGTCTTCTGGTTCAGTATATTCTTAGGGTATGGATGATATTCATGGATGTCCTAACAATAAAATTGATCCTTCCTTATCTGTGTCCCTGGGGCAATTCATCTTGCGCTCGTCTAAAACATGTGGTATAATCTCAAAGAATTAGACAAATACAGGAGGTGTAAGTTTATGAAGCATGTAAAGACCTTAAATTCCAGTACATTAAAAGAGTCTATGAAGAAAGGCGGCTGCGGCGAATGCCAGACTTCCTGCCAGTCAGCCTGCAAGACATCCTGTACAGTAGGAAACCAGAGCTGCGAGAACAGCAACCGTTAATTATTTTAACTGTATAGAATAGCCATAAGGCAGATGAGCAGATGCCCCTACGGTCGTAATGACGGTAGGGGTTCCTTCGCTTGTCTGCCCAAAACCAATCATCAGTTAAATCTTTTTAAGTTAAGGAGAATACAAGTGATTCATCAATATATCAACAATGGCTTCCATATTATTATGGATGTCAACAGCGGCTCCGTTCACTCTGTGGATCCGGTCATGTATGAGGCAGTAGAGATCGCCGCAGGCATGGTGCCGGAGATGGAAGAGGCCCAGACCCTGGACAAAGAGGTAGGAGAAGAAGTACGAATCCGTCTTTCTGAAAAATATGGAGAGACAGAAGTAGAAGAAGCGCTGGAGGAGATCCAGTATCTGATCGATAAGGGAGAGCTGTTTACAAAGGATTTATACCACGATTATGTGGTGGACTTTAAAAAGCGGCAGACAGTGGTAAAGGCTCTTTGCTTACATATTGCCCATGATTGCAACCTGGCCTGCAAATATTGTTTTGCGGAAGAAGGGGAGTACCATGGCAGACGGGCGCTGATGTCCTTTGAAGTGGGAAAAAAGGCTCTGGATTTTCTTATCGCCAATTCCGGGAACCGAAGAAACTTAGAAGTGGACTTTTTTGGCGGAGAACCGCTCATGAATTGGGACGTGGTAAAGCAGCTTGTTGAATACGGACGGAAAAAAGAGAAAGAATATAATAAGAACTTCCGCTTTACCATGACTACCAACGGGGTGTTGTTAAACGATGAGATCATGGAGTTCTGCAATCGGGAAATGAGCAATGTGGTCTTAAGCCTTGACGGACGGAAAGAGGTCAATGATAATATGCGTCCCTTCCGTAATGGAAAAGGCAGCTACGAGCTGATTGTTCCCAAATTCCAGAAATTTGCACAGCTTCGGGGAACTAAGGATTATTATATCAGAGGAACCTTTACCCGTCATAATATGGATTTTGCAAAGGATGTTCTGGAATTTGCTGATCTCGGCTTTACAAGTATGTCTATAGAGCCTGTGGTGGCGCAGCCGGAAGAAGAATATGCCATCAGGGAGGAAGACCTTCCTCAAATCCTGAAAGAGTACGATGATCTTGCTGTGGAATACATTAAAAGGCAGAAGGAAGGAAAAGGGTTCAACTTCTTCCATTTTAATATTGATTTAAACCAGGGACCCTGTGTGGCTAAGCGCCTGTCCGGATGCGGTTCAGGAACCGAATATCTGGCAGTGACTCCATGGGGAGACTTTTATCCATGCCACCAGTTTGTCGGTGAGGAAAAATTCCTTCTTGGCAACGTGGATACAGGCGTAACTAATTTGGAGATCCGCGATGAGTTTAAGCTTTGCAATGTTTATGCAAAGGACAAATGCCGGGACTGCTTTGCAAGGTTTTACTGCAGCGGAGGCTGTGCGGCTAACTCCCACAACTTCCATGGAAGCATAACGGATGCGTATGATATCGGCTGCGAAATGCAGAAGAAGCGGATCGAATCCGCCATCATGATCAAGGCGGCTTTGGCGGAAGATTGAGTACACAACACTCTTATGCCCAATGAACTTGGGCAGGAATAGGGAAATCAGATGAATTATAAGATCGTTGCAAAGGATGGACGTGCAAAGCGTGCAGAAGTAACCACCGTTCATGGCACCATCCAAACTCCGGTATTCATGAATGTGGGTACGGTGGGAGCCATTAAAGGGGCTGTTTCCACGGATGATCTCCGCGAGATCAGAACCCAGGTGGAGCTGTCAAACACCTATCATCTTCATGTACGCACCGGCGATAAATTAATCAAGGAGTTTGGCGGTCTTCATAAGTTTATGAATTGGGACCGTCCAATTCTCACGGATTCCGGTGGCTTTCAGGTATTTTCCCTGACTGGCTTAAGGAAAATAAAGGAGGAGGGCGTATACTTTCAATCCCATATAGATGGACGTAAGATTTTTATGGGTCCGGAAGAGAGTATGCAGATCCAGTCCAATCTGGCGTCTACCATAGCCATGGCCTTTGACGAATGCCCGCCTCATCCGGCTACCAGGGAATACATGCAAAACAGCGTAGACCGCACCACCAGATGGCTGGAAAGGTGCCAGGCTGAGATGGCAAAGCTTAATTCCCAGCCAGATACCTTAAATAAGGACCAGTTGTTATTCGGCATCAACCAGGGTGGAACCTTTGAAGACATCCGCATCGCCCATGCAAAAACCATATCCGCCATGGATTTGGACGGCTATGCCCTGGGCGGACTGGCAGTAGGGGAGAGCCATGAGGAGATGTACCGGATCTTAGATGAGACGGTGCCTCATCTGCCGGAAAACAAGCCAACCTATTTAATGGGCGTGGGAACTCCCGCTAATATTTTAGAGGCCGTAGACAGGGGCGTAGATTTTTTTGACTGTGTATATCCGTCAAGAAACGGCCGCCACGGTCATGTATACACCAATCACGGCAAAATGAATTTATTTAATACAAAATACGAGCTGGACCACAGGCCGATCGAAGAGGGCTGTGGGTGTCCGGCCTGCCGTTCCTACAGCAGAGCCTATCTCAGACATCTTTTAAAGGCAAAAGAAATGCTTGGCATGAGATTATGTGTATTGCATAATTTGTATTTTTATAATACAATGATGGAAGAGATCCGCGACGCAATCGAGAACCACCGTTATGGGGAATACAAGGAGCAGAAGCTTTCGGGTATGATGGCAGGTCAGACTACCTAAAGTGAGAGACAAGCAGGCGGCGGATCGTTATATAAGGAGGAAATGGTTATGTTATCAGCAACAGGCGGTACCATGGGCGTGGGCTTTTGGGTCATTTATATCGCAGTGATCTTTGGCTTCATGTATTTTATTGCAATCAGACCACAGAAGAAAGAGAAAAAGAAACAGCAGGAGATGTTTGCAAACATTGCAATCGGAGACAGCGTTTTGACTTCAAGTGGATTTTATGGAGTCATCATTGATATGACGGATGATACGGTTATCGTAGAGTTCGGCAATAATAAGAATTGCAGAATTCCTATGCAGAAGACTGCTATCGTTCAGGTAGAAAAAGCACAGGCTTAAGAAATCAGGGCACCCGGAAAGAGATTTTTTCTTTCCGGGTGTTTTTTGTTTGAGCAGCGGATAAGTGAAAGAGCCTGCTCTCCATTACTGGAGGCCTCTTTCACATGCATTTTTTATTGCTGCTATGAAAATAAATTTCTCGAAAGTATAGTTTATAAAGAGGAAATTGAGGGACATGTATAATTAGCACAAAACAATATGCGATAATATAATTGAAAAGAGTAATAATTAGCAAAAACACCGAAAAGAAATATTATTACATAAATATATTGACGTGAAATAAATATTCATATACAATGCAATTGTAAACTTAAAATGTATTCAGTAATGAATACGAATCATGTATTTGGAGGGCTACATAAATGAAAGTGAGCAAGTTTATGGAAAAAAGTCTGGCTGCCATAATGGCAGCAGGTATGGCGGTCAGCCTGATTGGATGCGCAAGCCAGCCAACAAAGACCACACAGTCAGCAGCAGCACAGCCAGCAGCTGCACAAGAGGCGTCATCAGAAATTGCAGCAAGCGGGGGAGATGTTACGTTGGAATTTCAGCAATGGTGGGGCGTAGAATTACCGGACGGTGTCCTTAAGGAGATCTGCGATGGATTTACAGAACAATCAGGGGTTAAAATCGAATTATTAAGTAATCCTTATGCAGATACCAAAACACAGATTGCGGCAGGTGCAGCGGCAGGAACCATGGCAGATGTGGTAGGTCTTGATGGAGCCTGGGTGTATGATTTTGCAAAACAGGGTTCCATTGCAAATATGACGGAGCTGATGTCATCAGACGGTTATGATGATGGACAATTATCTGATCAGATAAAAGTAGACGGAAATACATATATGATTCCGGTTGTAAACTTTGCATATCCCATGTACGTGAATAAAGATTTATTGGCATCAGCAGGTATTACGGAGGTTCCTAAGACATGGGGAGAATTTGCGGAAGCCTGTAAAAAGGTTGCGGCGGCAAATAAAGGAGTTGCCGGCTGGGCAATTCCCTTATCAACAGAATCGCCCAGCGGTATTCAGAACAATTTCATGAGCTGGTTATGGGCTTCGGGCGGAACTATGCTGAAAGACGGAAAACCGGCTTTGACAGATAATCCATTTATGACAGATACTGTGGATTTTGTAAAAGGTTTATTTGATGCAGGAGTCGTTGCACCAGGTGCTTATTCCATGAAAGAAGCAGATATGGTAGAAGAGTTTACCAATGGCCGTGTTGCATTTATGACAGATTCATTGGCGCACTTAACAACAATAAAGAAAGAAGCACCTGGCTTGAACTTTGAATTTATGCCTGTTCCGGTAAAAGAAGGCTATACAGGAAAGAGTGGTATGGATGTGGCTAACTGGGGAATCGGTGTTGCAGAAAACTGCGAACACAAAGCAGAGGCCATGAAGTTCGTGGAATATTTAATGAGTCCCGAGGTAAATGCCAAACTTGCAGTATATGCAAATGCCTTTCCTGGAAATGTAAATGCCAATCCGGATTATTCGAAAGCTGACGAATTATTCGTAAAAGCATATGAATTATACCAACAGTGTTATGCAATCAATGAATTTACTGGACTTCCAACTTCAGAGGAATTAATGAGACAGTTTGATGAGCAATTACAGCTGTATATTGACGGCGACACGGCCGGTGCTGCAGATATGCTGTCTGCAACACAAGAGATTTGGGAGGGAGCATTTAAGTAAAGACGAGGCAGGCTGCATGATGGAATCATGCAGCCTGATATAAAGAAGGAGGGAATGGGTGAGTTGGCTAAGGTAAGAGAAATGATAAAAAAGGAAAGCAGCGGTAAGTCACAGATCATGAAAAAGAAGTGTGAACCTTACTTATATCTCCTGCCAACAATTGTGCTTATGCTTTTATTGTTGATTATCCCGATCTGTATGGTGGTCCGATATTCTTTTTTTGACAATGTTATTATCAAAAAAGATCCTGTATTCGTTGGATTAAAGAATTATGGCTTGATAATATCAGACAAAACGTTTTTTGTTGCAGTCAAAAACACATTGTTTTTTGTTGGTGCCAGTGTAGTGATGCATATGCTTTTAGGAATGTTGTTTGCCATACTCCTTAATACAAGTTATATAGGAATAAATTTAAAAGCATTTTTCAGAGTGATTTATGTACTGCCCTGGATGTTTACAGCATCGGTTATTGCAATATTATGGAAAATGATGATGAATCCCAATGGGATTATCAACTACCTGTTACAAATCGCAAATCTTACGTCGTCACAGATAGAATGGCTGGGTTCCCGGAATTTCGCCCTATTCTCAGTAACTTTGATAAACATATGGGCAGGATATCCATTTTATATGGTCAGCATCCTGGCAGGGCTTCAGGGGATCCCCACAGATCTTTATGAAGCATCGGCAATTGACGGTGCAAATGCAGTACAACAATATTTCCGCATTACAATCCCTCAATTAAAACCTATTATTATTAGTTTGTTAATGTTGGATTTTGTGTGGACGATACAGCAATTTGCCCTGATTTGGATGACCACAGGCGGGGGACCAATAAATGCAACAGAGATGATAAGTACTTTTATTTATAAAAGGGGGTTTAGTAAATATCAATATTCCCAGGCTTCTGCATCAGCAGTGATCTTACTGGTTGTATGTTCTGTCATAGCTGTCTTTTATGTGCGGCATCAGAGAGAGAGGGATTGATTATGGTAGGAAAGAAAAAGTGGTACACAAAAACACTAATTATGATCCTTCTGATAACCGGAGCATTCTTTTCCGGATTCCCTATATTGTGGATGCTGCTGAGTTCATTTAAGCCTAATGCGGAAATTTTTGCTTGGCCGCCAACATGGATATCAGAGAGTTTTAGCTTGAACGCCTATATTTCAATCTTTCATAATCCTGAAAAAGTCAGATTCTTTATCAATAGTTACTGCATTGCATTAATTGTAGTGATTTTTACATTGATCATTGGAATACTTGCAGCGTACAGTTTCAGCCGTTTTGATTTTCCAGGAAAAGGTGTTATTAATACCGTCATTGTCAGTGTGCAGGCAGTACCTCCGATCACCCTTTTGATTCCATATTTAAGCCTGATTGTCAGCCTGAAATTATACAATACATTTGGTGCATTGATACTGACGTATATGCTGTTTACATTGCCCTATGCGATTTTGATGATCACCGGATATATGAATACTTTGCCGAAAGATTTGGATGAAGCTGTAATGATTGACGGCGGTTCAAGGTTTATGGCTCTTTGGACGGTACTGGTTCCTGTATCAATACCTGGCCTGGTTTCGGTGGGAATGTATACATTCATGCAGGCCTGGAATGAATATTTGTTTGCATTGGCATTAACGAAAACAAATGAAATGCGTACCGTACCGGTGGGCATTAGCCTGCTGATGGGGCAGCATGCATATGAGTGGAATCAAATGATGTCAATGAGTGTATTAGGTTCCTTACCTGTATTGATCCTGTTTTTGTTTTTCCAGCGGTACTTTATTGCTGGAATGACAGCGGGAGCTGTAAAAAGTTAATACGTATGATTATCCGGAAACGGAAATCTAATAAAAAATTGGAGGAAAAAACGATGCTGTTAAACATGAAAGAACTTTTAGCGGTTGCAAACGAAAACAATTTTGCGGTACCTGCATTTAACATCAGCTCCTATGCGATGTTAAATGGAATTATGGAGGCCTCAGAAGAAGAAAATGCACCGGTTATTATTTCAATCCATCCGGATGAGCTGTGCCATATTGGGGTAGATGTCATTTCCGCAATAAGACAGAGGGCTTATAAGTCCAACATACCGGTTTGCATTCATCTGGATCACGGTGCTTCTTTTGAGCAGGTCATGGTAGCGATTCAGGCAGGATATACATCTGTTATGATTGACGGTTCAAGTCTTTCCTTTGAAGAGAATATTGCTCTATGCAAAAAGATATGTGAAGCAGCACATGCAGCCAATGTATCTGTAGAAGGCGAACTTGGCACAATTGGTACAACCGATTCCACAGAAACAGATAATCAGATTATTATTTATACAAAGCCGGATGATGCTGTAACGTTTGTAAAAGAAACAGGTGTTGATACACTGGCAATTGCAATAGGAACATGCCATGGATTATATCCTGCTGGCATGAAGCCGGAATTAAAGCTGGATTTATTAAAAGAGATCAAGTCAAAAGTAACGATTCCGCTGGTGCTTCACGGAGGATCTAATAATCCGGATAAAGAAATTGGGGAATCAGTAACATTGGGGGTAAATAAAATCAATATTTCCAGTGATATCAAAGTGGCTTATTATAATAAAATGAGAGAAGTTTTGTCAGATAACAGCCTGAGAGAACCAAATATGATTGAACCACCTTGCATGAAAGCCATGAAAGAAGTGGCGTATCACAAGATCCGTCTTTTTAAGGCAAATGGAAAGGCTGCACTTTATTAATCAGACATCGTTTCATTGCCCTGTAAAATAGAAATATAAAGTTTTTATTTTATGGGGCAAAGCTGATTTAAGAAAAATAGATAGCAGGAGAAGGTAGGGGATAGCGTGAAGATCGAAGAAAAGTATATTGAAACATACGAAAAAATGGAGCTGCTGATTGAAGCCAGAATTAAAAACAATGCTTTTACAGCTCTGGGTTACACGAGTAATCTGGATGTTTTGTGTGATTTTCAAATAGAAACATTCAATCAACTTCTGAACAGATATCTTCCGAATGCTGATTTGGTCAAAATGAAAGCGGCAAAAGAGATAACCAGCATGGACGAATTCTTAGAAACTATTGTATTTTATTGCAGACATGGAATTGGCGGAGAAGTAGATATTTCAGATTTCCATATTATCAGTGATACTTTTGCAATAAAAGAGGGCATGGGCGGAACTGCAACCCAGGGGGCCATGGCTTTGGCTGCAGTAGGATGTCCTTCCATTGTCCATTTAACGGATGATTCGAAAGAAGTATGTGATATTTTAAATTCCCCATATATTTATACGGTCTCCAAAGATGGAGTAATGGTCCATACGGATCAGATCCAGCAGACAGCGGAGCAGGAAATACACTACATCATTCAATTTAAAAAGGGTGATATAATCTGTCTTGGCAGCCGGAAGATTACAATTCCAACATCAAATCGGCTGATCATAACCAAAATTACGGTAAACGAGATGCTTCCCTTCTCGGCTTCCTATTTTTCCTACATAGAAGCTCATGCAGCAGATATTAAAAGCAATGTTCTGTCAAGCTTTAATGCAATTCAGGATAAAGATATTTTAGAACAAAGGCTGGCTTATGTAAAAGAGCATATCAAAAAATATAAAGCAAATAATAAAAATGGGATTATCTATTTTGAAGATGCACATTACCATAATAAGGAGGTCCGGCAGCTATGCCTGGAGACACTTTATCCATACATTGATATTTTGAGCTTAAATGAAGAAGAATTGGAATATACCCTAAACATGTATGATTTTCCCATAGTAACCGATGATATCTTTTCCTGTATCAGGGGAGCATCTTATATTAAGGAAAGATATTCCGTAAAAAAAGGGGTAATTGTACATACCAAGAATTATTCTATGTATCTTGGAAAAACGTTGAATGCAGACATTGAAAAAGGCTTAATGCTTGGCAACATGCTGGCGACTGCAAAAGCGGTCAATGGCTGGTATGGAACAAAAGAGCAGATCGGAGAAGTCATAAAGCTGCCATTAAGTGAAAAAGGAATCAGATACAGGGAATTAATATTAAATGAGCATTTTACCTGCGAGGTCATTTTAGTTCCGTCTAAATACATTGACAAACCAAAGTATACCATTGGATTGGGGGATTCTTTTGTTGCAGGTGTCCAGATGTGTTTTGAATAAAAAGCTTGAAAAAGGGTGTAATTTACGGCAATATAGTAGATAAGAAGGGAGGGACATGATGCTAGACAAACCTGTACTAGATGTGATCAAGGATAATTATGGGAAAATTTTCTCGGCAGAGAAGAAAGTAGCAGATTATGTTCTGGAACACCCGCAGGAAGCAGTAGATGCAAATGTTTCTGAATTGGCAAAGGCTAGCGGAGTGAGTGATGCAACGGTTGTGCGTATGTGTCATCATTTGGGGTATAAGGGATATTATCAGTTTCGTTTGATGCTGGCTAAAGATGTTGGAAGAGAGGAAGGAGAAGAAATTGAAGAGCTACAGAATACTCCCAATCCAGTAATGAAAATTTTCCAAAAGTATGTGAATTCATTAACAGCGGTAGCAGAAAGTATTAACGAAGAAGATATGAAGTCCTGCGTGAACCTGATAAAGTCATGTAAACAGGCTCATATTTTAGCGGTAGGAAATACAACCCCGCTTGCACTTTATATGGGCTTCCGGTTAGGGAGACTGGGTGTGAAATGTACCAATGATATCTCACCGGAATATTTTTTAAATCATGTGAATCTTGCTGATAAAGAAGATATTATTATAGCAATTTCTCAATCTGGAAGTTCCAGACAAGTGATACAGGGGATGGAATTGGCCAAAGAGAAAGGCCTTAAGATGATGGCCATCACCGGATACCGGCAATCGCCCATATCGGAATTGGCTGATTATGTATTGATCTCAAACGGAAGAAAGGAATCCTTTGATTATTATAAAAATTATGCCCATCTAAAGGAGACTGCATTAATTGATGCTTTGTTGGAGCTGTTAACAAACTGGAAAAAGATTGAGGAAACGGATGCCGATAAACCAGAGGTTATTTTATCTGAATATAAGTATTAATCAAACTTGTCGGAGAGGAGCAGACTGATGAAACGATCAGAAATCAATCAAGTAATTAAAGATATGGAACAACTTATCAAGGAACATAAATTTGAAATACCCCCTTTTGCAAAATGGTCTGCCAGGGAGTGGTCAGATAAAGGACATGAATATGATGAAATCAGGGATAATAAATTGGGATGGGATATTACAGACTTTGGCTTGGGGAGATTTGACCAGGTTGGTTTCTCCCTGCTTACGATCCGGAATGGTAATCTGACCATGGATCAGTATAAAAAAAACTATGCGGAAAAATTACTGATGTTGTATGAAGGGCAATCAGCTGCAATGCATTTTCATTGGAACAAGATGGAGGACATTATTAATAGAGGCGGAAATGACGTGTATATTACTGTGTATAACGGGGCAGAAGATGGGAGAATTCTCCAAACGGATGTGACTGTTTCTATGGATGGGAAGCTAAGCATAGTAGCTGCAGGGACAAAAGTAAAGTTATCACCAGGAGAAAGTATAACCATTACCCCGTATCTGTATCATGATTTTCTTGTCCCAGCTACAGGTGGAAGCGTGTTGCTGGGGGAAGTATCCATGTGTAATGATGATGAAAATGACAATCGGTTTGCTGATGCGTCAGTAGGAAGGTTTCCGGAAATAGAAGAAGATGAATTGCCATACAGGCTGCTTTGCAACGAATATCCCATCTAGCCTGGAAGCGGGAATATTATATCAGAAACAGTAATCAATCACAGTATCATGAATTTGCATAAGGAATCCTTATTGGTGCCTAGGCATTAATAAGGATTCCTTCATAAATAATCCTGTGGATAAAAAAAAGCCTATTACGTCAGTGCATTCCAGTCAGTCCCAAGGTTTCAGTATACACCAGGGGGTTTTCAACATATGATTTACTAAGGGATGTTATTTTAAAGCCAGCCTCCGTCAAGGCCGATGACCTGTCCGGTCAGATAAGAATTTTTATAGCCCAGGTGGTATACCAGATCGGCTACCTCCTCTGCTTTTCCCAGCCGCCCTGCCGGGATTCCATCGATGAGATCGATTAATTCATCTTCCTCCAGGAATTGATTCATTTCCGTATCGATGGCGCCGCAGGCAACAGCGTTGACCTGGATATTGCTTGGAGCCAGCTCCTTAGCCAGAGCCTTTGTAAATGCATTGATG
Source organism: [Clostridium] celerecrescens 18A (assembly GCF_002797975.1). NCBI lineage: Bacteria > Bacillati > Bacillota > Clostridia > Lachnospirales > Lachnospiraceae > Lacrimispora > Lacrimispora celerecrescens. Next base: position 5,011,770 of record NZ_PGET01000001.1, read on the forward strand.
CCGCCCTTTGTGGCGGAGTAAGCGACTTCGCAGGAGGCGCCTGATATTCCCCATACAGAAGAGATGTTAATGATCTTTCCTTGCTTTTTTTCAACCATTCCGGGAATGGCCAGCTTACAGCAGTTAAATACTGATGTTAAGTTGGTGCGGACAATCCGGTCCCAGGCATCTGTGCTCATATCCTGTAAAAGCCCGATGTAGGAGATGCCTGCGTTGTTAACGAGGACATCCAGTGTGCCAAACTGCTTGCGCACCTGTTCAAAGAGAGCCTGGCACTGGTCCATGTCTCCCATGTCCCCCATGCAGGAAAGACAAGTTACCTGATAAGCTTCCAGCTCCTTTTTAACCTGCGCAAGACGGTCTTCGCTGTGGAGGCAGTTGATGACCACGTTGTATCCTTTTTTTGCAAATTTAAAAGCAATAGCTTTTCCGATCCCCCGGGAAGCTCCGGTGATGAGTACTGTTTTTCTAGCCATAACATCATCCTTTCTGTCGATGTAAGATAATTTCATTTTACCAAATTGTCAGGAAGAATGCAACGTGGCTGGAAAAAGAGCTTTTTGTGATTTTGTTACGGACCAGGCATTGCATACTTAAGGGCTGGTGAGATATAATGAAGATAGAAAACCTAATATCAGATAGAATAGAGAAAGCAGGTAGATAAATATGAATGAGATTTATGATGTGGTGATCATCGGGTCCGGGCCCGCAGGGCTTTCGGCCGCGGTTTATGGTAAAAGGGCTGAACTTAAGATGGTAGTGATTGAAAAAGAGATGGCAAGCGGCGGCCAGGTCCTTAATACTTATGAAGTGGATAATTACCCGGGGCTGCCTGGAATTAACGGCTTTGATCTTGGAATGAAGTTCCGGGAACACGCAGAGAAGCTGGGGGCAGAGTTTTCCACAGACGAGGTCCTTCGGATCGAAGCGTCTGACGGGAAATTTACCGTAGTAGGAGAAGAGAGAACCTATGCGACAAAGACAGTCATCATCTCTACCGGAGCCCAGCACCGGAAGTTAAGCGTGATCGGGGAAGAGGAGTTAACAGGCATGGGAGTTTCCTACTGTGCGACCTGTGACGGTGCGTTTTTCCGTAACAAGGTGGCAGCAGTAGTGGGCGGCGGCGATGTTGCCATTGAAGATGCCATTTTCCTGGCCAGAATGTGTAAAAAGGTATACTTAATTCATAGGAGAAATAAGCTGAGGGGGGCAAAGACTTTGCAGACCCAGCTGTTTAACCAAAAAAATGTGGAGATCATCTGGGATACCGTGGTAGAGGAGATCGAAGGCGGAGATCAGGTGGAATCCCTGACCATAAAGAATGCCAAATCCGAGGAATCGAAAAAGCTTGCGGTAGACGGAGTGTTCATCGCAGTAGGAATCAATCCGCAAAGCGAAGCGTTTAACAACCTGGTGGAGATGGATCACGGCTATATAAAGGCCGGTGAAGACTGTGAAACCAATGTTCCCGGAATCTTTGCAGCCGGCGATGTGCGAACCAAACAGCTTCGGCAGGTTTCTACAGCTGTTTCGGATGGGGCAAATGCCATTACCAGTGTCGAGCGGTATCTGACACGAATCTGAGAATAAGAAAAAGCAGCCAGGACAAGACAATTGTCCTGGCTGCTTAAAATGTAGACAAAATGGTTTTCTACGAACCGGAAAGTTTTTAGGGCATTGCTGATGCAGTGCCTTTTTTTTGACCAACACCTGCTATGCCTACCGAATTTGGAAAGTTAGTGACCAAATTCAGCTATTATATTGGATATTGTGAAATGGCGTGATATTCTGATAAAAATATAAAAAAGCATTTCTCTTGCAACAGATACATTATATCAATTTATAATTTGATGGATTAAGGAGGTAATAGCATGGCCAATTGAAATTTTATAATTCAATGGCTCCGTGGTATTTTTATTTCAAGGAAGTAGAATCTGACGTTAAAAATCATGATGAACAATATGTACATAGTAAAACAGTGCCAGGACTTGCGTCCTGACACCGATTTGCCTACAATCTGATCAGCCGGACAATTGTCCTGGCTGCTTTTTTTAAGTTTTAAAATTCTGGTTCAATCAGGCCGTAGGAGCCGCCTTTTCTTTTATAAACCACATTGACTTCCTCTGTATCCGCATTTAAGAATACGTAGAAGCTATGACCAAGAAGTTCCATCTGAACACAGGCTTCTTCCGGATCCATGGGCTTTATGGCAAATTTCTTTGACTTAACGATTTCTACATGATCATCTGGCTGGGCATCATCTTCCAGAAAAGCTGTTGAAAAGGAAGGGGCATTCAGTTTTTTGTTGATTAATTTGTTCTTATATTTTTTCAGCTGGCGTTCCAGGATCTCTTCCACAAGATCAATGGAAACGTACATGTCTGTACTGGATTCTTCTGCTCTGATTATATGTCCTTTCACTGGAATAGTTACTTCGATTTTCTGAATTTCTTTCTGCACGCTGAGTCTTACTGTAGCTTCTGTCGCAGGAGCGAAGAAACGGTCCAGCTTTCCAAGCTTGTCCTCGACTGCTTCGCGTAATCCCGGTGTTACCTCAATATTTCTCCCTGTAATTGTAAAACGCATAAGTCATCAGCTCCTTTTTCTTGAGATGGTTATAGTATAGCATATTTTTGAGAATAGTTCAATTGCATTGTAAAATTATTAGATAATTATTGGCAATTTTTTGTAAAATGTCTCTACTTATTAGTTTGACTAATTATTGAAAAACTATAGATGGACTTAAAAAAAAGTCAAGGGAAAAAGAGAAATTTTCGTCGAAAAAGGAAACTTTATGACATATATACAAAAATCCGAAAGTCTGACAATGGGATGGGAAATATGGGAATCTGTGGAGAAAAAATGTGGATAATGTGGATAACTTGGTGTATAACTAATTTTTCGCCTAATTATGGGATTTCATAGTGGGGATAAAACTGGGGGAAAAATACACAATGGAATGTGGATAATGTGGAAAAGCGGGGAATCGAACAGGTTTTTTGTGCAATGTGTCAGGTTGACCATAAAATTTTCCAGATTTGCCGTTGTTTGCTGTGGAAAAAGGAAGGACCTGGTAATAATAGGCCCTGTTTATTACCAGAATGTTAATTTTTTATGAATTCGTTGAATTAAGAAGGAGTTAGTGCTACAATATACGAGATTGTATCGTGTATATCGTTAAGAAGAGTAGGAGAATGAAATATGAACTTCGTTCAAAAAATATTTGGAACTCATAGTGAAAGAGAATTAAAATTAATAGAACCCATTGTGGATAAGATAGAAGCTTTGCGTCCGACCATGGTTGCACTTACGGATGAGGAGCTGAGAAACAACACAAGGCTCTTTAAGGAAAGACTTTCATCAGGCGAGACTCTGGATGATATTTTACCGGAAGCTTTTGCTACGGTGAGAGAGGCCGCACGAAGAGTTCTTAATATGGAGCATTTCCGTGTACAGCTCATCGGCGGACTCGTTCTTCATCAGGGACGTATTTCTGAGATGAAGACCGGTGAAGGTAAGACCCTGGTATCTACCTGCCCTGCTTATTTAAATGCACTGGCAGGCAATGGAGTCCAGATTGTTACGGTCAATGATTACCTGGCAAAACGAGATGCTGAGTGGATGGGAAGAGTCCATGAATTCCTGGGCCTGACCGTTGGGGTCGTGCTTAACTCCATGAATTCTGACGAAAGACGTGAAGCATACAACTGCGACATTACCTATGTAACCAACAATGAGCTTGGTTTTGATTATCTGAGAGATAACATGGCCATCTATAAGGAACAGATGGTTTTAAGAAATTTAGATTTCTGTATCATTGATGAGGTAGACTCTGTATTAATTGATGAGGCAAGAACACCTCTTATTATTTCCGGACAGAGCGGCAAGTCCACAAAGCTGTATGAGGTCTGTGATATTCTGGCCCGCCAGCTGGAACGAGGCGAGGCTTCCGCAGAATTCTCCAAGATGGCAGCCATCATGGGAGAGGAGATCACGGAAACCGGTGACTTCGTTGTGGATGAAAAGGACAAGGTTGTCAACTTAACAGAACAGGGTGTGGAAAAAGTAGAGCAGTTCTTCCACATCGAGAACTTATCCGATCCCCAGAACTTGGAGATTCAGCATAACATCATTCTGGCCCTTCGTGCCAATTATCTTATGTTCCGGGATAAGGATTATGTAGTAAAGGATGACGAGGTCCTGATTGTTGATGAGTTTACCGGACGTATTATGCCTGGCAGACGTTATTCTGACGGACTCCATCAGGCGATAGAAGCCAAGGAGCACGTAAATGTGCGCAGAGAGAGCAAGACTCTTGCCACTATCACCTTCCAGAACTTCTTTAATAAGTACAATAAAAAAGCCGGTATGACCGGTACCGCCCTTACAGAAGAGAAGGAATTCCGTAATACCTACGGCATGGATGCCATTTCTATCCCAACCAACCGCCCGATTGCACGTATTGATCAGGAGGATGCCGTTTATAAAACGAAGAAAGAGAAATTTGAAGCGGTGTGCAATGAAGTGGAGATTGCTTACGAGAAGGGACAGCCTGTCCTGGTAGGTACCATTACCATTGAAACCTCTGAAATGTTAAGCAATATGTTACGGCGCCGGGGAATTCCTCATAAGGTGCTGAATGCAAAATATCATGAGCTGGAAGCTGAGATCGTAGCAGATGCAGGTGTGCATAAGGCTGTAACCATAGCCACCAACATGGCGGGCCGTGGTACGGATATTAAGCTTGATGACGAGTCAAAGGCAGCAGGCGGTTTAAAGATCATCGGTACAGAGCGTCATGAATCCCGCCGTATTGATAACCAGCTGCGCGGCCGTTCCGGACGTCAGGGTGACCCGGGAGAATCCAGATTCTATATTTCCCTTGAAGATGACTTAATGCGTCTGTTTGGTTCCGAACGTCTGGTAGGCATGTTCAATGCTCTTGGCGTGCCGGAAGGAGAGCAGATCGAGCATAAGATGCTCTCTAATGCCATTGAAAAGGCCCAGATGAAGATCGAGACAAATAACTACGGCATCCGTGAGAACCTTTTAAAATATGATGAGGTCATGAACGAACAGCGTGAAGTGATCTATGCAGAGAGAAGGAAGGTTCTTGATGGAGACAATATGCGTGATTTCGTCTTAAAGATGGTGACGGATATTGTAGAGAATGCGGTTGATCTTTCTGTCAGCGATGACCAGGCACCGGAAGATTGGGATTTAAATGAGCTTAACACCCTTCTTCTCCCTATCATCCCTCTTCAGCCGGTTACTCTTCCGGAAGATAAGAAGATTAAGAAGAATGAACTGAAACATATGCTGAAGGAAGAAGCCATTAAGCTTTATGAATCCAAGGAAGCAGAATTCCCGGAGGGAGAACAGATTCGTGAAATCGAGCGTGTGATTCTCTTAAAGGTGATTGATAATAAATGGATGTCCCATATTGATGATATGGATCAGCTGCGCCAGGGCATCGGCCTGCAGGCTTACGGACAGAGAGATCCGCTGGTAGAATACAAGATGAGCGGATATCAGATGTTTGATGAGATGGCTGCGGCTATCCGTGAGGATACCGTAAGAATCTTATTCCATATCCGCGTGGAGCAGAAGGTTGAGAGAGAACCGGCTGCTAAGGTGACAGGAACCAATAAGGATGAAAGCTCCCCGAAAGCACCGGTAAAGAAGGTGGAAGCTAAGGTTTATCCGAATGATCCATGTCCATGCGGATCCGGTAAGAAATACAAGCAGTGCTGCGGACGTAAATTAGTATAGTATTTTTATAAAATTGGAGTTCGCACCCTTTTTAAGGACCGGACTCCAATTTTGTTTAGATAAATAATTAAATTCAGAAAGTGGGTGACACAGTGGTAGAGTTAGACCAGTACAAATACGAATTATCAACGTTTGAAAAACCATTAGTGGAAGTGAGGGATTCACTTTGACTTAGATAATAAGTTAAAGAGAATCGATGAGCTGGACAAATCCATGGAGGAACCTGGCTTTTGGGAGGATCCTGAAAAGTCGGCAAAGATTGTACAGCTTGCAAAGAATTTAAAAGATACCGTTCAGTCCTATAAGGACTTAGAGCAGCAGTATGAAGACATTGGCGTAATGATCGAAATGGGAAATGAGGAGAATGATCCCTCCCTGGTTCCGGAAGTGGAAGAGATGTTAAACCATTTTAAAGAAAAACTGGAGAACATGCGCATCAACACTCTGCTGTCCGGAGAGTACGACAGCGACAATGCCATTTTAAAGCTTAACGCAGGCGCAGGAGGAACCGAATCCTGTGACTGGTGCGGCATGCTTTACCGCATGTTCTGCCGGTGGGCGGAGAAAAAAGGCTTTTCCTTAGAAGTCCTGGATTACCTTGACGGGGAAGAAGCGGGCATTAAATCCGTTACGGTTCAGATCAACGGGCCCAATGCCTTTGGGTATTTGAAATCGGAGAAGGGAGTTCACCGCCTGGTGCGCATCTCTCCGTTTAATGCTGCAGGCAAACGCCAGACCTCCTTTGTATCCTGTGATGTTATGCCAGATATTGAAGAGGACCTGGATGTGGAGATCAACGATGAGGACCTTCGCATCGATACCTACCGCTCCAGCGGTGCGGGAGGACAGCATATCAACAAAACTTCCTCAGCTATCCGCATCACTCACCTTCCTACCGGAATTGTGGTCCAGTGCCAGAATGAACGTTCCCAGTTCCAGAACAAGGACAAAGCCATGCAGATGTTAAAGGCAAAGCTTTATATGCTGAAGCAGCAGGAAAATGCGGAGAAATTATCCGGAATCCGGGGCGATGTGACAGAGATTGGCTGGGGAAACCAGATCCGTTCCTATGTCCTTCAACCTTATACCATGGTCAAGGATCACAGGACCAATGCAGAAACCGGTAATGTAGGAAGCGTTCTGGACGGCTCTTTGGATCAGTTCATGTACGCCTATTTGCGCTGGCTGAGTACTGGGGCGAAGTCCGGGGAAAGCAGCGCTGAATAGAGGATTTTTCCTGTATTTTTTTAAAAACCGAAGAAAATAAATAGAAAAATAGTTGCATACCCTGCCTAAATATGATAATATCTTCCCTATGAGCACAGATGTATTTCCGATGCGGACACAGAAGGGAAGATATTTTTATTATGGAAGAAAAGAGTAAATATTTTGTGGTAAAGCAAAAGGCTGTACCTGAAGTATTGCTGAAAGTAGTTGAAGCAAAAAAGCTGTTGGAATCGGAGCGCGTTATTACCGTACAGGAGGCAACTGACCGGGTCGGGATCAGCCGCAGCTCTTTTTATAAGTATAAGGATGATATCTTTCCTTTTTATGATAATACGAAAGGGAAGACCATTACACTTGTGATGCAGATGGATGACGAACCAGGCTTGCTGTCCGATCTGCTTCATGTGGTTGCTGTGTACCGCGCCAATATCCTAACCATACACCAGAGCATTCCGGTCAATGGAGTTGCCACCTTGACATTAAGCGTGGAAGTTCTTGAGACCACCGGCAATGTTTCAAAAATGGTGGAGGAAATAGAAGAAAAAAATGGAGTCCACTACGTTAAAATTTTAGCCAGGGAGTAGAGGCGGCCGTTCGATGAGCTGAATGACAAATTGAACTTCCTTGAAAAATAATACGAAAGCGAGTTGCCGGAGGATAATATGAGACATATTGCAGTTATGGGCTATGGCACCATTGGATCAGGTGTGGTAGAGGTTTTGGAAAGAAACAAAGAGATAATTGCCAAAAGGGTAGGCGATGAAGTAGATGTAAAGTATGTCCTGGATTTAAGGGAATTTCCGGGAGATCCTGCAGAAGATAAGATCGTTCATGACTTTTCCGTCATTGAAAAGGATGAGTCAGTGTCCATGGTGGTTGAGACCATGGGAGGACTAAATCCTGCTTATCCCTTTGTGAAGGCGTGTTTAAAGGCAGGCAAGCATGTGGCCACCTCCAATAAGGCTCTGGTGGCGGCATACGGCACGGAACTTTTGGAAATTGCAAAAGAGCATCATGTGAATTTTTTCTTCGAGGCAAGTGTAGGCGGTGGTATTCCTGTCATACGCCCTCTGTATACTTCCCTTGCAGGTGAGGTGGTTGAAGAGATCACCGGTATTTTAAATGGAACCACCAACTTTATTCTGACAAAAATGAACAAAGCAGGCGAAACCTTTGAAACGGCCTTACGAGAGGCTCAGGACCTTGGTTACGCGGAACGGAATCCGGAAGCCGATGTGGACGGGCACGATACCTGTCGAAAGATTGCCATCTTGACGGCAATGGCAACGGGACACGAGGTTAATTACGAGCATATTTATACAGAAGGGATAACAAAAATAACGGATGTGGATTTCCGCTATGCCGATGCTATGGGAACCTCTGTAAAGCTGTTTGGCTCCAGCAGGATCCAGGACGGAACTGTCCATGCATTTGTAGCCCCGGTCATGATTGGAAAAGATCATCCGTTATATTCCGTAAATGATGTTTATAACGGCATTCTGGTAAAAGGAAACATGTTGGGCACGTCCATGTTTTATGGTTGCGGGGCCGGTAAGCTTCCAACAGCAAGCGCTGTGGTAGCGGATATTATTGAAGCCCTGAATAATCAAGGCCAACATGTGGAAATGGGCTGGGATAGGGAAAATCTTACCATTTCTTCCATGAGCAGCAGCTCCTTCCGCTATTTTGTGAGGATCAAAGGAATTGCTGATAAACGTGTGAAAGAAGTGGAGGCAGTATTCGGCAAGGTGGATGTGGTGGAACTGGACCATATGGACGAATTTGCCGTCCTTACGGAAACTATGACCGAAGAAGAATACGAAATAAAAGCGAAAAAGCTGCCGGGAATCAGGCAGCGCATCCGCGCAGAATTAGTAACGGTGTAACAGGTTATGAGCATACAGCAAAGCGGATCAGAATATCTGCTTGACTTTTCGCCAGGAGGCATCAATGTTAGTAGTGAAAAAATTTGGCGGTAGCTCCGTCGCAGACAAAGAAAGAATTTTTAATGTGGCAAAACGCTGCATTGAGGAATATGAAAAAGGCAATCAGGTGGTAGTGGTGTTGTCCGCTATGGGAAAGACAACGGATGGTCTCATTGCAAAGGCCCTTGAGATAAATCCCAACCCTCCTAAGAGAGAACTGGATATGCTGTTAGCCACCGGGGAACAGGTCAGTGTGGCCCTTATGGCTATGGCAATGAATTCTTTGGGAGTTCCGGCCGTTTCTTTAAATGCGGCTCAGGTGGCCATGCACACCACCTCTGCCTACGGAACGGCCAAATTAAAGCGGATCGATACGGAACGCATACGGCATGAACTGGAGGCCAGGAAAATTGTGATTGTCACAGGCTTTCAGGGGGTTAATAAGTACGAAGACTTAACAACACTTGGACGGGGAGGCTCAGATACAACGGCCGTAGCCCTTGCAGCCGCCCTTCATGCAGACGCATGCGAGATTTATACAGATGTGGATGGAGTATACACAGCAGATCCCCACATCGTTCCAAACGCTCGAAAGCTCCCTGAGGTTTCTTATGATGAAATGCTGGAATTCGCTTCCCTTGGAGCAAAAGTGCTCCATAACCGGTCTGTGGAGATGGCAAAGCGTTATGGAGTTCAGTTGGTTGTTCTGTCAAGTCTGACCAGGGCAGAAGGTACAGTCGTCAAGGAGGAAACAAAATTGGAAAGAATGCTGGTTAGCGGTGTTGCCGCGGATAAGAATGTAGCCCGTATTTCAGTAATCGGGGTCAAAAATACGCCGGGAATTGCTTTTAAGATCTTTAATCTCCTGGCAAGGCATAATATCAATGTAGATATTATCATTCAGTCCATCGGACGGGAAGAAAGAAAGGACATTTCCTTTACGGTAGCAAAAACTGATTTAAAGGATACCATGGATCTTCTAATAGGAAATAAGGACTCTATCACCGCCCAGGATGTGACGTGTGAGGAAGGCGTAGCTAAGATTTCCATTATCGGCGCAGGGATGACAGGCAATCCTGGAGTGGCAGCAAAAATGTTTGAAGCTCTTTCCAGTGTCAATGTGAATATTAAGATGATCGCCACCTCTGAAATACGGATAACGGTTTTAATCGATGAAGCGGATGTAAACCGTGCTATGAGGACCGTCCATGATGCCTTTGATCTGGCGGATTAAACTAAGGTGAAAAAATGAACTGGTTAAAAAGAATATTTGGCCTCGGGCTTCCCTGTCTGTTCCATTCCCTGACCGGACTTTATTGTCCGGGCTGTGGGGGAACCCGGGCCGTCCGGTCATTGCTGCGAGGGGACCTGCGTATGAGTTTTCAGTATCATCCGCTGGTCCTTTATGCTGTTCTCGTGCTGTTTTTTGAAATGATCTTATGGGCCGTTAAAGGGCGGAAGTCTCTCTTTGAACATAAAAAAAGAGCCAGGATACTGATCCTGGCAGGAGCGGCTATTGTTGCAGCCAATTGGATTTTCAAGAATTATATGCTGATCATAAAGGGGATAGATCTGCTGCCTGTTATCAAATAGGCCCTATTCTCCGGAAGGGGAGGATGTAAGAGCCTGAGAGGCAGTCTCAAAAACCTGTCTGAAATAATGGCCCAAAGGCGTGTTGGTGTCCATAGTATCATATACAAAAATAATAAACAATGCCATCATAAGGCCGCAGACCGTGGAAATAATAGACAGGATCAGGCCAAGCTGGGCCTGTTGAGTAAACGGTTTTCCCTGTTTGGAGAGCACAGCGCATGCGATGCCGACCAGGCCAAGAAACAGGCCTGCAGGCAGACTCCAGATACTGAATAGGGGAAGACAGTCGCTGGCAAGTCCAATGCCGCCAAGAAGAACGGACCAGAAGGCCAGAAGGGAACCTGTCGGACGGATCTGGGGCAGCATCCCGTTGTTGCTGTTATGGTTTTCTTCCATTCGTAATTTACCTCGTTTAATATTGTGAAAACAAAAAAATGGTTATTAACCACACTATTGTATGATTGTAGCACGAAAAGGCCTGCATGTCCAGACGGGTCTTGCATAAGGAAGGCTGATGAATTATAATAGTAAATTGAATATAGGCTGAACGAAAATTTATTACGATACAAATTATGAAAAAATAAGGGGATCACCATGGACATAATAAAGGCATTACAAGAAGAGCTTTCCATTAACCGCGGACAGGTAGAAGCGGCAGTAAAGCTCATTGACGAAGGGAACACCATTCCGTTTATTGCAAGATACCGGAAGGAGGTCACCGGTTCCTTAGATGATGAGGTTCTGCGTAACCTGGACGAAAGGCTCCGCTATCTGCGGAATTTAGAAGAGCGGAAGGAACAGGTTCTTTCTTCCATCAGGGAGCAGGAGAAGCTGACGCCGGAACTGGAAAAAAAGATAATAGAAGCCCAGACTCTGGTAGCTGTGGAGGATTTATACCGTCCCTATAAGCCAAAGAGAAGAACAAGAGCGACCATTGCAAAGGAGAAGGGGCTGGAACCCCTCGCGGATTTAATCATGCTTCAGATGATAAAGACACCTTTAACAGAGGTAGGACTGGAGTATGTTTCTGAAGAAACGGGCGTTTCTTCCACGGAGGAAGCCATAAATGGAGCAAAGGACATCCTGGCAGAGCGGATTTCTGACAACGCGGAATACCGCACCTATATCCGGAATGCCACTGTAAACCAGGGAAGCCTTCAGTCTTCAGCAAAGGATGAAGAGGCAGAATCCGTATATGAAATGTATTACAATTATGAGGAAACCATTAAAAAATCTGCAGGCCACAGGATCCTGGCTTTAAACCGCGGGGAAAAAGAGAAGATCCTTACGGTAAAAATACTTGCACCTGTAGAGCAGATTATACGGTTTCTTGAAAAGCAGGTGATTGTAAAGGACAACCCTTACACAACGACTGTCCTGAAAGAGGTAATCGCAGACAGCTATGACCGCCTCATTGCACCGGCCATTGAGCGTGAGGTAAGAAACTCTTTGACAGAGCAGGCAGAGGCTGGAGCGATCCGGGTGTTCGGCAAAAACTTAGAGCAGCTTTTAATGCAGCCACCCATTGCAGGACGAGTGGTCCTGGGCTGGGACCCGGCATTTCGAACCGGGTGTAAGCTGGCTGTTGTGGATGAGACAGGTAAAGTCCTTGATACCATAGTCATTTATCCCACAGCACCCCAGAACAAGGTGGAGGAAGCAAAATCCGTTTTAAAGAAGCTGATCAAAAAATACCATATATCCCTGATTTCCGTTGGAAACGGAACCGCATCCAGGGAATCGGAAGCAGTTATCGTAGAATTGTTAAAGGAGATCCCGGAGCAGGTTCAGTATATCATTGTAAATGAGGCAGGGGCCTCTGTTTATTCTGCCAGCAAGCTTGCCACGGAAGAATTTCCTGAATTTGACGTAGGTCAGAGGAGCGCCGCCTCCATTGCAAGAAGGCTGCAGGATCCTCTCGCAGAACTTGTGAAGATCGACCCCAAATCCATTGGGGTAGGCCAGTACCAGCATGATATGAACCAGAAACATTTAAGCGAGGCCCTTCAGGGCGTGGTAGAGGACTGTGTAAACAAAGTGGGAGTGGATTTAAATACAGCTTCAGCTTCCCTGCTGGAATATATATCCGGCATTTCAAAGCCCATCGCAAAGAATATTGTAGTTTACCGTGAAGAAAACGGTGCCTTTGCCGGCAGAAACCAGCTCTTAAAGGTTCCAAAGCTTGGGCCAAAGGCATATGAACAGTGTGCAGGCTTTATGAGGATCCAGGGAGGAAAGAATCCCTTAGACGGAACCAGTGTTCACCCTGAAACCTACGATGCAGCAAAAAAGCTTTTGACAAAGCTTGGCTATGATTTGACAGAACTGGCTCATGGAGGCTTAAATGGAATCGGTAAAAAAATTCTGGATTATAAAGCGCTGGCGGCCCAGCTGGAAATCGGAGAGATCACGCTGCGGGATATTGTAAAAGAGCTGGAAAAACCGGCAAGGGATCCCAGAGACCAGATGCCTGCCCCCATTCTCCGTACCGATGTGATGGACATGAAGGATTTGCAGCCAGGCATGGTATTAAAGGGAACCGTAAGAAATGTAATTGATTTCGGTGCCTTTGTAGATATTGGTGTTCACCAGGATGGCCTTGTACACATCTCCCAGATGTCCGATAAATTCATCAAGCATCCCCTGGAGGCGGTGAGCGTGGGAGATATCGTTGAAGTTAAAGTCATAAGCGTGGATGTTCAGAAGAAGAGAATCGCCCTGACTATGAAGCTATAGGCCAAGGGGTTCAGAAAGGAGAAAACGTGGAAGAGAAAGATCCGATTGTTATAGAAGTAAAATTGACCACAAAGGATTTGTGGAAGTTTTCCATGTACCATTCCTATCAGGGGTTGCAGGGGCTTTTTAATATTATTTTCAGTGCTGCTGCTGTTTTTCTCCTGATTACCACATGGAGTTCCAATTCCACCTCATACCGGGTGCTGCTAATCGTTTGCGCCCTGATGTTTACAGTCTGGCAGCCTGGTATTCTTTATTTAAAGGCTCTTAGGCAGGCAAAGACTCCCGCGATTCAGAATGTCATGACTCTCACTTTCGATGAGAATGGAATCCTGGTTTCCCAGGGAGAGGAAAGCCTGGAAATTGCCTGGGAAAACATTGGAAAGGTGGACCGTATAAGGGATATGATGATCCTGTATATGGACCGGGTTCATGCCTATCTGCTGCCTGATTCCGTTACCGGAGAAAAGAAGACGGCCATCCGTGGGCTTATCAAAGAAAAACTGCCTCCTGAAAGGCGAAAGAGGATATAAATTATGGTAATAGAAAGCTGGAAGCCAGAAGAAACCTATGAATTTGGGAAAAAACTGGGAGAGGAAGCAAAGCCCTCTGACGTATACTGCTTAAATGGTGATTTGGGAGTGGGAAAGACCGTATTCACCCAGGGGTTTGCATCAGGCCTTGGGATCAGGGAGCCCGTTAACAGTCCTACCTTTACCATTGTGAACCAGTATGAGGATGGACGGCTGCCTTTTTACCATTTCGATGTATACCGGATCGGTGATGTCAGTGAGATGGATGAGATCGGTTATGAAGACTGCTTTTACGGGGAGGGAGTAAGCCTTATTGAATGGTCGAACTTGATTAAAGAGCTTCTTCCTGACCATGTAATAACCATAACCATTGAAAAGGATTTGGAAAAAGGGTTTGATTACAGGAAAATAACTGTGGAGGGAATGTAAATGAGGATACTTGGAATTGAAAGCTCGTCTTTGGTGGCTTCCGTTGCCGTGGTGGAGGACGAGGTACTGACTGCGGAATATACGGTTAATTTTAAGAGAACCCATTCCCAGACCCTTCTTCCTATGCTGGATGAAATTGTAAAGATGGTGGAACTGGATTTGGAAACCATTGATGCCATTGCGGTTTCCGGTGGTCCTGGTTCCTTTACCGGGCTGCGGATCGGCTCCGCGACTGGCAAGGGCCTTGGCCTGGCTTTGAAAAAACCCTTGGTTTCCGTTCCTACCGTTGATGCCATGGCTTATAACTTATACGGCAGTGCCTATCTTGTCTGCCCCATCATGGATGCCAGAAGAAATCAGGTATATACTGGCATATACGATAACCAGAACGGTTTTTCCGTGATTAAGGAACAATGCGCTATGGACATTTTAGAATTGGTAGAAGAATTAAATGCAGCCGGACAAAAGGTAATTTTTTTAGGAGACGGAGTTCCTGTATACAAACAGCAGATACAAGAAAAGATAACGGTTCCCTTCCTCTTTGCACCGGCCCATTTGAACCGGCAGCGGGCAGCAGCGGTTGCAGCTATAGGTAGCCTTTATTATGAAGAGGGAAAAACCATTACGGCAGCGGAGCATTCCCCTGATTATTTAAGAAAGCCCCAGGCGGAGCGGGAGCGGGAGGCACATTTTTCTTAATGAAAGCAAGCGTAAGCGTGGCTTGAATTTAGAAAAATAGCCGTTCGATGAACCGTCAGGTGAATCGGACTTCCATGAAAGGGGGAGAAGCCAATGGTTCATGAAATGAGACAGTCGGATGTATCCGGAGTCGCTGAAATAGAACAGCTTTGCTTTTCGGATCCATGGTCTCTTAATACAGTCAAAGAAGGCTTAGAAAGCAGCCTCGATACCTGGCTGGTGCTGGAAGAAGAAGGGAACATTTTAGGGTACTGCGTCTTCCGGGTCATTGCCGGGGAAGGAGAGCTGCTTCGGATTGCCGTTTTGCCAGCGTACAGGGGGAGGGGCCTATCTAAGAAACTTATGGACCGACTGGTGGAATCTTCCATTAAAAATGGAGTAAAATCCCTGTCTTTAGAGGTCCGGGAAAGCAATAAAAAGGCCAGAAACCTTTATAGATACTATGGTTTTCAAGAGGAAACCATCCGGAAAAATTATTACCTTAATCCCTGTGAAAATGCAATCATTATGTGGAACCGCCGGATATGAAACATTTACCACTAAAAATAAGGGGAATCACCGTTTATAATGTAGGGGTATCCAGTGAGGATGCCCTTTTTCCTGTTTTCGGAAGACGCAAAACGGAAACAGGGCCTGACTGGTAAGTGCGAAAAAGGAAATACCCTACGGGTATCCCTTTATGTCCTATAAACAGGGCGAATAAGTGGAAGCACCCTACAGGTATCCCTATATGCCCAAAAAGCATGGGCAGAAAAATGGAAAGGTGAGAGGAAGATGAGAAAGTACAAAAACGGTGGTCAGCTTGAAACAGTTGTGTGCAACTGCTGTGGCAAAAAAATTATCGTGTCAGAAGGTGTTGCCAGGGAGGGGGTAATAAGCGTCAATCATTCCTGGGACTTTTTCTCCGAGAAGGATGGTGAGATCCATCATTTTGATCTGTGTGAGGACTGTTACGATACTATGATTCAGGAATTCAAGATTCCTGTGGAGGTAGAAGAACAGCTGGAATATTTATAGTTGCTAATTGCCTCTGCTTTGTGATATGATTTTATGAGGCGGTTTTTTACCGCTGTTCATTGATAGAAACCAAAGCGAGGATATTTTATGTTGGATATATGTTTGCTGGGAACCGGAGGAATGATGCCTCTGCCATACCGATGGCTGACAGCCATGATGGCCAGATGCGGTGGCAGTGATCTTCTCATTGACTGCGGGGAAGGAACCCAGATTGCGTTAAAAGAAAAGGGCTGGAGCCCGAAACCCATTGACATCATTTGTTTTACCCATTTTCACGCCGACCATATCAGTGGTCTTCCGGGGCTTCTCCTGACCATGGGCAATGCGGAAAGGACGGAACCTTTGACTCTTATTGGGCCAAAGGGCTTAGAGCGTGTAGTGGGAGCGCTGAGGACCATTGCGCCGGAGCTGCCCTTTGAACTGAAATTCATTGAGCTTGAACAGAACAGGGAACAGGTAAAGATCGGCCCTTATATAATCGATGCTTACCGGGTAAACCACAATGTTGTCTGCTATGGCTATTCCATTTCCATTCCAAGGACAGGCCGGTTCGATGTGGACCGGGCCATTGCCGCAGGAATACCCCAGAAATTCTGGAGCCGCCTGCAAAAAGGGGAAACCATTGAAGAGGTCGGAAGAACTCTGACTCCTGATATGGTCTTAGGTCCGGCAAGACGGGGGCTTAAGGTGACCTATTGTACGGATACAAGGCCGGTTCCTGTAATTGCGGAGTACGCAAGGGAGGCGGATCTTTTTATCTGCGAAGGTATGTATGGAGAGGAAGGGAAAGAAGCAAAAGCCAGAGAGTATAAGCATATGACCTTTTATGAGGCTGCCAGACTGGCAAAGGAAGCCAAGCCCAAACAGATGTGGCTGACTCATTACAGTCCCTCTCTTACCAGACCAGAAGAATATTTGGAAAAAGTCCGGGAAATTTTCCCTCGTACCAAAGTGGCAAAAGATGCCTGGACCCTGGAATTGGAATTTGATGAGGAGTGAGGGAGCAGCGATGAAAAAGAATCATACAGAGGAAGATGTCTATATACTAGCGATTGAAAGTTCCTGTGACGAGACGGCGGCTGCCGTTGTAAAGAACGGAAGAGAGATTCTTTCCAATGTGATCTCCTCTCAGATTGCCCTTCATACATTATACGGGGGTGTTGTACCGGAAATCGCATCCAGAAAGCATATTGAAAAGATAAACCAGGTCGTAGAAGCAGCCCTTCTGGAGACAGGGCTGAGTCTGGATGATATGGATGCCATTGGCGTAACGTATGGTCCAGGCCTGGTGGGAGCGCTTCTTGTAGGCGTTGCAGAGGCAAAAGCCATTGCCTATGCAGCAGGTAAGCCGTTAGTGGGTGTCCATCATATTGAAGGACATGTATCAGCTAACTTTATTGAACATCCGGATCTGGAGCCGCCTTTTTTATGTTTGATCGTATCCGGCGGCCATACTCATCTTGTTATTGTAAAGGATTACGGTGAATTTGAAATTCTGGGCCGTACCAGGGATGATGCGGCAGGAGAGGCATTTGACAAGGTGGCAAGAGCAGTGGGCCTTGGGTACCCGGGAGGTCCGAAGATTGATCATGCGGCAAAGGAAGGAAATGCCCATGCCATCAAGTTCCCTCGGGCAAAGGTGGAAGGGAACATTTATGATTTCAGCTTCAGCGGCCTGAAGTCAGCGGTATTAAACCATATCAACCATGCGGGTATGTTGGGAGAGGAAATTAATGTAGCAGATTTAGCAGCTTCCTTCCAAAATGCGGTCGTGGATGTACTGGTGAGTCATACGGTGGATGCGGCAAAGGAATATGGATTTAATAAGATTGCCATAGCCGGTGGTGTGGCTTCCAATTCTGCCCTTCGGAAAGAGATGGGCCTTGCATGTGAAAAAGCCGGCATTGCCTTTTATTATCCGTCACCCATTTACTGCACAGATAACGCCGCCATGATCGGCACAGCGGCTTATTACGAGTATATCAATGGAGCGAGGGCCGGTTGGGATTTAAATGCAGTTCCCAATTTAAAACTGGGTGAGAGGTGATGGATGGAGAGCAGGGGGAGAACGGCAGCAGTCATATTGGCGGCAGGAAAAGGAACACGCATGGGAAGCCAGGTGCATAAGCAGTACCTGGAGCTCTATGGGAAACCTCTGCTGTATTATGCGATTCATGCCTTTGAAAATAGTTCGGTCGATGAGATCGTCCTGGTGACCGGCCTTGGAGAGTCCGGTTATTGCCGGAAGGAGATCATTGAGAAATATGGTTTCAGCAAGGTGACTGCGGTTACTGAAGGAGGAAAGGAAAGGTATCATTCCGTATACGAAGGGCTTAAGGCAGTTAACAACTGTGAATATGTCCTGATCCATGACGGGGCCAGGCCCTGCGTGACGGTCGAGATCATAGAGGCAGCTTCCGATGCAGCCAGAATGTACAGGGCATGCGCGGTAGGGATGCCAGTAAAGGATACCATTAAAATATCTGACGAAAGTGAATTTGCAGCCATGACTCCGGATCGGAACAGTCTTTGGCTGATTCAGACTCCTCAGGCCTTTGAATATGAACTGGTACTTCGAGCATATGAAAAGCTTATGTCATCAGAACAGTATCAGGAGGGAGTAACGGATGATGCCATGGTGGTGGAAACCATGACTCAGGAAAAAGTGAAACTAATTCGGGGCAATTACGCCAACATAAAGATTACAACACCGGAGGATATGGAAATTGCCGGTGTTCTGATGAAAAGAAAATACCTGGAAAAATAAAAGGATGCTGTAAGTGCAGCTTCCTTTTTATTTTTTTCCTCCTGATTTTAAAAGATCCTTTACGATCAGATGAAGGTGGTCAAGCTGCTCCCGGTTTAAATGCTGTGCATCCTCCATTAGTTCTTTTAGTTTTGCCGGGCTGCTGATGTTGTGAGAGAAAAATTCGGATGGCTCGATATCCAGATACTCACATATATAGAAAAAACCCATCATGGACGGAAGAGCCAGTCCATTTTCTATTTTATGGATATATGTGGGATTCTGACCGAGAGACAGGCTCATATCACGTGCAGACACGCCCTTTTGAGCTCTGAGCTCTGAAAGGCGTTTTGAAAAATTGAAATCTATATACATAGGTAGCTCCTCCTGATTCCATAGTATTGCATTTAATGAAATATATGTAGTAAATAATGCAATCCATCACTTGACATGTTGCATTCATTACAATATTATTAGTTATATAAAGTATTTAATGTATGATTATACAGAAAAGTCTGCCATACAGGTTGACGGCTGCCAGATATTGTCTGCGGCCGTATCTGACGTAACACTCTTTGGGTGTACCTTTACACCCGATAAAGAAGGTGCTCTGCCCGGAAACCATGGCAGGATAGATGAAAGAAGGTACGGTAGATGAAAACTGAAGATAACTGGAGAGAGAGGGACAAAAATGCCAGGGCTGGGCTTTTGGACCGGATTGCGGCGAATTCGGGCTGCATGTACCTTTCAGATTTAAGAAACTGTATTTATAAAAGATGCTGCCGCTTCGTCATTGCCGAAATACCGGCAGATGATTACCCAGTAAAAGTATGGGAAGAAGCGATCAATTATATGACAGGCACAGAAGAAGATTTTAAGACAGCTGAAGAAGCAAAACAACGGCTTTTGGAGTATTTTTAAGACTAAAAAATATAATTTGAAAAAAATGTAAAAATGTGTTGACAGAACAAACAAACAATGATAAACTATCCAAGTTGCAGCTGATAAGTACAGCAAAACAAGCAGTATTGGTCTCCAAGAGATTTGGAAAAATAGAAAAAAGTGCTTGACAAAAGCATGGACTTCTATTAAAATATAAAAGCACATTTGGAGAGGTATCGAAGTGGTCATAACGAGGCGGTCTTGAAAACCGTTTGTCCGCAAGGGCGCGTGGGTTCGAATCCCACCCTCTCCGTTGGCAGGTTTTTAGCCGCTAATAACATAAAAGAATCAGCTAACTGCAGAAGTACCCAAGTGGCTGAAGGGGCTCCCCTGGAAAGGGAGTAGGCCGTTAATAGCGGCGCGAGGGTTCAAATCCCTCCTTCTGCGTCAGCATCAAGGAAGCGAACCTTCTGCCAGATGCACAGCACTTTGAAAACAGAAGATTGAACAGTATGTAAAACCCTGAAAATTCTAATAAAACAAGTCATGTTTGATGGCTTTGAATGAGAAAATTTCAGAACGAATACAAGCAATTGTATACGAACCAAACAACAAGTAAAACGGGAAATAAATTAGCTAGTTAGTTGATTTTGACCCCGGATTGAACACCATTTAATTTGAGAGTTCGATCCTGGCTCAGGATGAACGCTGGCGGCGTGCTTAACACATGCAAGTCGAGCGAAGCAATTTCAAGGAAGTTTTCGGACGGAATTGAAATTGACTGAGCGGCGGACGGGTGAGTAACGCGTGGGTAACCTGCCTCATACAGGGGGATAACAGTTGGAAACGACTGCTAATACCGCATAAGCACACAGTGCCGCATGGTACGGTGTGAAAAACTCCGGTGGTATGAGATGGACCCGCGTCTGATTAGGTAGTTGGTGAGGTAACGGCCCACCAAGCCGACGATCAGTAGCCGACCTGAGAGGGTGACCGGCCACATTGGGACTGAGACACGGCCCAAACTCCTACGGGAGGCAGCAGTGGGGAATATTGGACAATGGGGGAAACCCTGATCCAGCGACGCCGCGTGAGTGAAGAAGTATTTCGGTATGTAAAGCTCTATCAGCAGGGAAGAAAATGACGGTACCTGACTAAGAAGCCCCGGCTAACTACGTGCCAGCAGCCGCGGTAATACGTAGGGGGCAAGCGTTATCCGGATTTACTGGGTGTAAAGGGAGCGTAGACGGCACTGCAAGTCTGGAGTGAAAGCCCGGGGCTCAACCCCGGGACTGCTTTGGAAACTGTGGTGCTAGAGTGCAGGAGAGGTAAGTGGAATTCCTAGTGTAGCGGTGAAATGCGTAGATATTAGGAGGAACACCAGTGGCGAAGGCGGCTTACTGGACTGTAACTGACGTTGAGGCTCGAAAGCGTGGGGAGCAAACAGGATTAGATACCCTGGTAGTCCACGCCGTAAACGATGAATACTAGGTGTTGGGGAGCAAAGCTCTTCGGTGCCGCCGCTAACGCAATAAGTATTCCACCTGGGGAGTACGTTCGCAAGAATGAAACTCAAAGGAATTGACGGGGACCCGCACAAGCGGTGGAGCATGTGGTTTAATTCGAAGCAACGCGAAGAACCTTACCAAGTCTTGACATCGGAATGACCGGGATGTAACGATCCCTTCCCTTCGGGGCATTCCAGACAGGTGGTGCATGGTTGTCGTCAGCTCGTGTCGTGAGATGTTGGGTTAAGTCCCGCAACGAGCGCAACCCTTATCCTTAGTAGCCAGCAGGTAAAGCTGGGCACTCTGGGGAGACTGCCAGGGATAACCTGGAGGAAGGTGGGGATGACGTCAAATCATCATGCCCCTTATGATTTGGGCTACACACGTGCTACAATGGCGTAAACAAAGGGAAGCAAAGGAGCGATCTGGAGCAAACCCCAAAAATAACGTCTCAGTTCGGATTGTAGTCTGCAACTCGACTACATGAAGCTGGAATCGCTAGTAATCGCGGATCAGAATGCCGCGGTGAATACGTTCCCGGGTCTTGTACACACCGCCCGTCACACCATGGGAGTTGGTAACGCCCGAAGTCAGTGACCCAACCGTAAGGAGGGAGCTGCCGAAGGCGGGACTGATAACTGGGGTGAAGTCGTAACAAGGTAGCCGTATCGGAAGGTGCGGCTGGATCACCTCCTTTCTAAGGAAGAAGAAGTAAGGGTTTTATATACTGTTGAGTCTTAGGTTTTCAAAGAAATAAAAATGAATAAAGAAACACCAAGAAAGACAAAAGATTTCTGGTGCCGATGCGCTTAGGGGAGACACCCGTTCCCATCCCGAACACGATGGTTAAGACTTAAGCGGCCGATGGTACTATGCTGGAGACGGCATGGGAGAGCAGGTGGGTGCCAGATTACTTTATGGGGGTGTAGCTCAGTTGGGAGAGCACCTGCCTTGCAAGCAGGGGGTCAAGAGTTCGAATCTCTCCATCTCCATTTGGTGTAATTGCGAAGTGTGTTAATAGAAATGCTTCTGATTGCATCGCGCATGTACTTTGAAAACCACATATTGAAATATATCTAGATTAGTTTTTATATGTCAAAGTATAAAAACAAAATCAAGACATCCGAGGTGTTACATCGCAAGATGTAACCAAACAAAACTCGTTAAAGTAACCGTAACGTACGGTGAAATAACAAACCTAAGACCAGAGATACAACGCTATGTATCTTAGATTAGTAGCCCGCACCCGCAGGTGAACATCGAATTGGTTAAGCTAATAAGAGCGCAGGGTGGATGCCTTGGCACTAAGAGCCGATGAAAGACGTGATAAGCTGCGAAAAGCTTCGGGGAGGAGCAAATATCCTTTGATCCGGAGATATCTGAATGGGGAAACCCAGCTGAGCAAACCTCAGTTGTCGTATGGTGAATCCATAGCCATACGTCGGGAACCCGGGGAACTGAAACATCTAAGTACCCGGAGGAAAAGAAAGAAAACTCGATTTCCAAAGTAGCGGCGAGCGAAATGGAAGGAGCCTAAACCAGTATGCGTGCATACTGGGGTTATGGACTGCAATAAGTGAGACGATTTGTTACCAGAACGGTCCTGGAAAGACCGGCCATAGAAAGTGAAAGCCTTGTATGGGAAAGCAATAGTCAGCGAGCAGGATCCAAAGTACCACGAGACACGAGAAACCTTGTGGGAATTCGGGGGGACCACCCCCCAAGGCTAAATACTACTTAGTGACCGATAGCGCATAGTACTGTGAAGGAAAGGTGAAAAGGACCCCGGGAGGGGAGTGAAAGAGAACCTGAAACCCTGTGTTTACAAGCTGTGGAACCACGTTAAAGGTGGAACCGCGTACTTTTTGTAGAACGGTCCGGCGAGTTACCGTTACTGGCAAGGTTAAGCACTTAAGGTGCGGAGCCGAAGGGAAACCAAGTCTTAATAGGGCGTTAAGTCAGTAAAGGTAGACCCGAAACCGGGTGATCTACCCATGTCCAGGTTGAAGTTTCCGTAAAAGGAAATGGAGGACCGAACGCACATCCGTTGAAAAGGGTGGCGATGAGGTGTGGGTAGGGGAGAAATTCCAATCGAACCCGGAGATAGCTGGTTCTCCTCGAAATAGCTTTAGGGCTAGCCTCGTATTAGTCTGCCGGAGGTAGAGCACTGAATTTCCTAGGGGGCGTCAAAGCTTACCAAAGAATATCAAACTCCGAATGCCGGCCAGATGATGTACGGGAGTCAGACTGCACGAGATAAGTTGGGTAGTCAAAAGGGAAAGAGCCCAGACCACCAGCTAAGGTCCCAAAGTGCGTGTTAAGTGGAAAAGGATGTGGGATTTCACAGACAACTAGGATGTTGGCTTAGAAGCAGCCACACATTCAAAGAGTGCGTAATAGCTCACTAGTCGAGAGGTCCTGCGCCGAAAATGTCCGGGGCTAAAACACGACACCGAAGCTGTGGAATGTATCGTAAGATACATTGGTAGAGGAGCATTCTTAACGCACAGAAGCATTACCGTAAGGAGATGTGGAGTGTTAAGAAGAGAGAATGCCGGAATGAGTAGCGAGATGGAGGTGAGAATCCTCCAGGCCGAATATCTAAGGTTTCCAGAGTAAAGCTGATCTGCTCTGGGTAAGTCGGGGCCTAAGGCGAGGTCGAAAGACGTAGTCGATGGACAACAGGTTGAAATTCCTGTACCGCATATCATCAGAACTGTGGGGACACAGAACCGAAGAAGAACCCGGGAATGAAAAGACCGGGGCAAGCACTGGACTGGCTGGAATGGCAAATCCACCCAGCAACAGGAAGGTGTGACGCGTACCGAACACAAGTAGGGAAGTCTTCGTAGGGGCTGTCAAGAAAAGCCGCTATTGTGTGATATGTGCCCGTACCGTAAACCGACACAGGTGGATGAGGAGAGAATCCTAAGGCCGGCGGGAGAAGCATTGTTAAGGAACTCGGCAAAATGACCCCGTAACTTCGGGATAAGGGGTGCCTGGGAAACCAGGCCGCAGAGAATAGGCTCAAGCAACTGTTTAGCAAAAACACAGGTCTATGCAAAACCGAAAGGTGAGGTATATGGGCTGACGCCTGCCCGGTGCTGGAAGGTTACGAGGAGGGGTTAGCGGCAACGCGAAGCTCTGAATTTAAGCCCCAGTAAACGGCGGCCGTAACTATAACGGTCCTAAGGTAGCGAAATTCCTTGTCGGGTAAGTTCCGACCCGCACGAAAGGCGTAATGATTTGAGCGCTGTCTCAACAATGCACCCGGTGAAATTGAAGTACCAGTGAAGATGCTGGTTACCTGCGCCAGGACGGAAAGACCCCATGGAGCTTTACTCCAGCTTGATACTGGGATTCGGTACTGCATGTACAGGATAGGTGGGAGGCAGTGAAGATAGGACGCCAGTCTTATCAGAGCCGATGTTGGGATACCACCCTTGCGGTATTGGATTTCTAACCTGCAGCCATGACCTGGCTGGGGGACAATGTCAGGCGGGGAGTTTGACTGGGGCGGTCGCCTCCGAAAGGGTATCGGAGGCGCTCAAAGGTTCCCTCAGAATGGACGGAAACCATTCGAAGAGTGCAAAGGCATAAGGGAGCTTGACTGCGACACCGACGGGTGGAGCAGGTAGGAAACTAGGACTTAGTGATCCGGTGGTATAAAGTGGGATTGCCATCGCTCAACGGATAAAAGCTACCCTGGGGATAACAGGCTTATCACTCCCAAGAGTTCACATCGACGGAGTGGTTTGGCACCTCGATGTCGGCTCATCGCATCCTGGGGCTGTAGTAGGTCCCAAGGGTTGGGCTGTTCGCCCATTAAAGCGGTACGCGAGCTGGGTTCAGAACGTCGTGAGACAGTTCGGTCCCTATCCGGCGTGGGCGTAGGATATTTGAGAGGAGCTGTCCTTAGTACGAGAGGACCGGGATGGACTGACCTCTGGTGTATCTGTTGGCTATCAAGGCCATGGCAGAGTAGCCAAGTCGGGAAGGGATAAACGCTGAAGGCATCTAAGCGTGAAGCCCCCCTCAAGATGAGATATCCCATCGCAAGAGTAAGACCCCTTGAAGACGACGAGGTAGATAGGGCAGAGGTGGAAGCATGGCAACATGTGCAGCTGACTGTCACTAATAGGTCGAGGGCTTAACCAGGTTGGTTTAGGTAAGAGGAAAGAACGGATGAAGATAGATATGTAGCAATGTGTGGTTTTGAGGGTATATGCCTCAGTAATCCTCGATAGCTCAGTCGGTAGAGCAAACGGCTGTTAACCGTTGGGTCGTAGGTTCAAGTCCTACTCGGGGAGCTTTGGCCCCATGGTCAAGCGGTTAAGACATCGCCCTTTCACGGCGGTAACACGAGTTCGAATCTCGTTGGGGTCATTTAATGCCGATGTGGCTCAATTGGCAGAGCAGCTGATTTGTAATCAGCAGGTTATCGGTTCGAGTCCGATCATCGGCTTTTAGTAAACTTAATACTTTTGCAGATTATAATGTTTAGGACCTTTAGCTCAGTTGGTTAGAGCAACCGGCTCATAACCGGTCGGTCCCGGGTTCGAGTCCCCGAAGGTCCACTGACACTGAACTAAATATTTGATAATCTGGCCTGGTGGCTCAGCTGGTTAGAGCGCCGCCCTGTCACGGCGGAGGTCGTGGGTTCGAATCCCATCCGGGTCGTTCTGTGCTGAAAAGTACAGGCTTTACAAACCAGCAGGTAAGTAGTATAATACTTATTGCATCGTATATGGGATCTTAGCTCAGCTGGGAGAGCATCTGCCTTACAAGCAGAGGGTCATAGGTTCGAGCCCTATAGGTCCCATTTCCATGAGAGATCAT
Source organism: [Clostridium] celerecrescens 18A (assembly GCF_002797975.1). NCBI lineage: Bacteria > Bacillati > Bacillota > Clostridia > Lachnospirales > Lachnospiraceae > Lacrimispora > Lacrimispora celerecrescens. Next base: position 5,037,676 of record NZ_PGET01000001.1, read on the forward strand.
GAGAATGCCGGCGTGGCGGAACAGGCAGACGCACAGGACTTAAAATCCTGCGGGACTTACCTCCCGTACCGGTTCGATTCCGGTCGCCGGCATTTGCCTGATAAGGCAATTAAGTGAATATGTGTGTGTAGCTCAGCTGGATAGAGCACTTGGCTACGGACCAAGGTGTCGGGAGTTCGAATCTTCTCACGCACGTACAGCAAACCTTTGTTTACAAGGGTTATAAAAAAGGCATCCTGAAAAGGGTGCCTTTTTTGCATCTAAAAGGCAATTCATCGCTTTACAAATTTAGCAAATTGGTGTATATTAACCATGTACCATGAAGTGCGCTGGTAGCTCAGCTGGATAGAGCGTCTGGCTACGGACCAGAAGGCCGCGAGTTCGAATCTTGTCCGGCGCATGAGAAGAACAGTTTTATTATATTGCGAAAACTGTTCTTTTTTCATATTTGTTTTGGCGGATAGTGCGGAAGTCTGTTTTTATACAAATTATCACTTGATTTTTTTCCTGAATTTATTATACTAAACTTAAGGCTTTGAGACAGATAGAATCAGGTGCGATGAGGTAGCTGTAGACAGTAGGTGCAGTGCCTCTTTTTTTATATCAGGCTGTCAAATTAAGCCGGCAGGGAGTTTATTTATAGGTATGAAAGATGAAATAATAAAGAAGCTGGAACGGGTTCCTGGAAAAATCAGTTTTTTTTATGAGGATCTGAAGACAGGAAAAGTATTTGCATATCACGAACAAGAGCCCATGATGGCGGCAAGCATCATCAAGCTGTTTGTTATGGCGGCTGCCTTTGAGAAAAGTAAAAAGGGAACCTTCCAGATGGATGAACTGTTTGCTGTGAAAAGGGAAGACTGGGTTCCTTCCTGCGGCGCTCTTACTTACCTTCATGATGGAATTTTAGTAACAGGATTGGACCTGATCACATTAATGATCATTTTCAGTGATAATACGGCTACCAATATCCTGATCGATATTCTTGGAATAGAGGAAATCAACGAAATGATCCGGGAGCTTGGATTCAGGCATACACTTCTTCAGAGAAAAATGTATGATGTAGAAAGGTCAAGCCGTGGGATCCAGAACTACATAACTGCCGATGAAACGGGCAGGCTTTTAAAAATGATGTATGAGGGGACTCTTATAGACAGACAGTCCAGTGAAGCAATGATTTCCATTCTTAAAAATCAGCAGCTTTGCAGTAAGATTCCCTTTTATCTGCAGGCCCTTGCAGAGAGTCCGGAAATTGCCCACAAGACAGGGGAAGATACGGGGATCACTCATGATGTGGGGATTGTTTATGGAAAAGAACCGTTTTTGGTCTGCTTTTGCGGAAATGAGACGGATACCCCTGCATTTGAAAGGGTCATGGCTGAGGTTTCCCTGGAATTATATAATCAAGTCAATCATGTAAATCAGGAAATTGGGGGAAAGCAATGAAGATTGTAAAGATAGAAACGGCAAAGGTCAATATTCCTCTTGTGACACCATTTAAAACAGCGTTAAGAACGGTTGACAGCGTTAATGATATTGTGGTGAGGATCACAACGGATGACGGTCAGACTGGGTTCGGTGAGGCGCCTCCTACGGCAGTAATTACCGGGGATACCCATGGCTCCATCCTTTCTGCTATTGAGGAATTCATTGCTCCGGCCATTATTGGAATGGAGATTGAAAACCTGGATGGGATCATGAAAAAGCTTCACGGTTCCATACGGAAGAACAGTTCTGCAAAGGCTGCGGTGGACATGGCTGTTTATGACCTTTTTGCAAAGTCCTGCAGGAAACCTTTATATAAGATTCTGGGAGGCGGACGTAAGGAGATCGAAACAGATCTTACCATCAGTGTCAATGGCGTGGAAGAGATGGTGGCTGACAGCCTAAAGGCGGTTTCTCAGGGCTTTCGTATCCTGAAAATCAAAGTGGGAAAAGAAAGCAAAATGGATGTGGAGCGGATTCGGGCCATTCGTCAGGCGGCAGGGCCGGATATCAAGCTTCGGATTGATGCAAATCAGGGGTGGTCCGCCAAGGAAGCAGTAAAGATCATCCGGACTCTGGAAGATATGGGAATCGTCATGGATCTGGTGGAGCAGCCGGTAAATGCTCATGACTTTGAGGGGATGAAGTTTGTGACCAGCCAGGTGTATACACCCATCCTGGCGGACGAAAGCGTTTTTTCTCCTGAGGATGCCATAAGGATCATCAGGGAGCGGACAGCGGATCTTATTAATATAAAGCTTATGAAGACCGGGGGTATCCATGAGGCTTTAAAAATCTGTGCCATTGCGGAAAGCTATGGGATGGAGTGCATGATCGGGTGTATGCTGGAGAGTAAGATTGCGGTGAGCGCGGCAGCCCACCTGGCAGCCGGAAGGGGGATCATTACCAGGGCGGATTTGGATGGACCGTCTCTTTGCAGGGAAGATCCATACATTGGTGGACCTGTTTTTGACGGATCCAGGATCGTTATGAATGAGGATCCTGGCATGGGTATCAGCAGGGTGGAGGCATTTTGTGACTGATGTAAGAAAAGGATACTAATCCCGTTTGGGTTAGAAATATTAGGAAAATGGAGGATAAATTATGAAAAAAAGAAGAATGATGGCTGCGGTATTATGCGCAGTTTTGGCTGCTTCTACGGCATTAAGCGGCTGTGGCGGGAATAAGAATGCAGGTAATGGTTCCCAGGCGGCAGGAAATGAAACAGGAACAGCGGAGAGCGGAGATCCTGCTGTGTATACCAAACTGTATGGTTCTGAAGCTACTACACTGAATTATCTCACGGCCCCATCGGAAAATGATCACAAAATAGGGGCCAACTGTGTGGACACTCTGATTGAATACGACAACAAAGGACAGATTAAGCCGGGGCTTGCAACAGAATGGAGCTACGACGATGCCACGCTGACATGGACCTTTAAGCTGCGGGAAGCGAAATGGGTGGACAACACCGGAGCGGAAGTGGCCGATGTAACTGCCCAGGATTTTGTTGATGCCATGAAATATGAGCTGACTCCTGAGTATGAAAGTGCGAATGTTCAGAACCTTTTTGGAATTATAGCCAATGCGGAGAAATATTATAATGGTCTGGTATATAACGGCGGTGCGGATAAGGACGGAAAGGTCTGGGAGTCCATTGATTATTCAGAGGTAGGTGTAAAGGCGGTTGATGAACATACCCTTACTTATACTCTGGAAAAGGAAGTTCCGTATTTTCTTTCTTCCCTGGCCTACGTAGTATATATGCCGGCTTATGGCCCACAGCTTGAGGAACTGGGAAAGGATTTCGGTACGGGTGCGGATAAGATGTACTATAATGGTGCGTTTTATCTGGAGGAGTTTTCTCCCCAGGAGAAGCATGTATATAAAAAGAATGCTGTAAATTATGATGCGGATCTGGTTTACATAAATGAGATTCAAGAGATCTATAATGCGGAATACAATACCATCGGGCCAGAAATGGTGAAGCGCGGGGAAATTGATTATGCGGAGATTTCCGCTGACATTCTGGATAACATGATGAACAGCGAGGATACCAAGAATCTGATCAGCCGTGAAAGGCCGAAAACCAGTTACTCCTATTTCTACAGCTTTAATTTTAATCCGCAGTTCGATGCCCAGTATGAACCGGATAACTGGAGAAAAGCGGTGAATAATGAGAATTTCCGCAAGGCATTATTTGCAGGCTTAAATAAGACAAAAGAAGTGGCAGTCCTGGAGCCGGCGGCTCCTGACGATTTTGTAATCAATTCCATTACACCGGCCAACTTTACCTTCAATGCAGACGGAACGGATTACACCACAGTGGGCGATATGGCATCTCTTGGGCAGTCCTTTAATGAAGCAAAGGCAAAGGAATGCCGCGACCTGGCAAAGACAGAGCTTGCAGCGGAAGGTGTTACCTTCCCTGTAAAGGTGCTGATGCCCTACAACCCTTCCGAAGTCAACTGGGATAAGGAATGCCAGGTTGTGGAGCAGCAGATGGAAAGCCTGCTTGGTACGGACTTCATTGATATCATTGTAGAGGCCGGTCCTGCGGATGGCTTCTTAACGGAAGTGCGCCGAGGCGGCAAGTTTGCTTTGATGAAATGTAACTGGGGAGCTGATTACGCAGATCCGGAAACCTGGACAGATCCATTCTATCAGGCAAAGGGTGAGGATGGATACGACCTTGGATATAAGTACGGAAATATTGCAAAAGCCATTGAAGAGGGAACCCCTTCCGCCGATGCTGCAGTGGAGTACTTTACCCTGGTAGAGGCGGCTAAGGACATAAAGGTGGATATCAACGCCCGTTATGAGGCATTTGCCAAGGCGGAAGCGAGCCTGATAAATCATGCATTTGTATTGCCTTTCAGCATTTCTGTCAGCAAATATGTAGCCAACAAGCTGGATGTATTTGAAGGCCAGTATGCACCCTTTGGCGTATCAAATCTCAGGTATAAAGGCCAGCATCTACTGGATCATTACGTTTCCATGGATGAGTTTAAGGCAAACAGGGAAGCAAACGCTAAATAAAACGTCAGGTATATACGTCGGATCATTGGCTTAAAAGCCTATGGTCCGGCGGAAAAATACCGTCTGAAAAGGATGTGCCGCAGCTACGTCTTCTTCCGAGGGTATTTTTAAAAGAAAACACAAAGGAGCCGAGAAACAGATGTTAAAGTATTTAGGTAAACGAATCGCACGTTCATTTCTTACACTGATCATCATTCTGACCGCGGTGTTCTGTCTGCTGCGCCTGATGCCAGTCGAGGGATATTTCCAGAACTTTGATAAAATGACGACTCAGCAGATCCAGGTAAGTTTAAAGGAGATGGGGCTTACAGATCCTCTGCCGGTCCAGGTGGTCCGATTCTTTAAAGACCTTCTTAACGGTGATCTGGGTGTATCCAGGATCTATCGATCCAATGTCCCTGTGTCTGATATTTTAAAGGATAAGGTTCCTGTCTCTGTGAAACTGGGGGTCTGGTCCATGGCACTCTCTCTTTTTGCGGGGCTTCCCATGGGGGCTTTGATGGCGCGGTATAAATACAAGTGGTTCGATAAGATCGCAACTCTTTTCATTGTCTGTATCCAGGCAGTTCCTGCTGCAGTTTATTTTCTGTATATCCAACTCTACGGTACCAAACTGATGGGGGTGGGATTGTTATTCCAGATCAATGATCCGAAGTACTGGGTTCTTCCTGTTCTTTCCATGTCCCTTGGAAATATGGCCTTTTATGGTATGTGGCTGAGACGGTATATGGTGGATGAAAGCAATAAGGATTATGTGAAGTTAGCTAAGGCAAAGGGGATGTCAGAGGGCGGAGTCATGTTTAAGCATATTTTCCGCAATGCCTTTGTTCCTTTGGCCCAGTATATTCCTACTGCATTTTTGAATACAGTCATAGGATCCATTTATATTGAATCCCTTTACAGTATTCCGGGAATGGGAGGTCTTCTTGTAACAGTAATTAAAAAGCATGATAATACCATGGTTCAGGGCATTGTCCTGCTCTATGCCTGTGTAGGTGTTCTGGGACTTTTACTGGGCGACCTTCTTATGGTATTGCTGGATCCCAGAATTAGTCTGGGAAAGAAAGAAGGTGACAGATGATGAAGCAGTTTTCTTATCGTCATACTAAAGAAGCGGAATTCATGGAAAATATGGAAGAAGGATCGTTATTTTCCTTTGCAGGCTTTAACGAAAGGGAAGCGGAGAAAACAGGATACAGCAATTATTCTTACTGGTACAGCACCTTCCGCGCTTTTTTAAATAACCGGGGAGCCTTTGTCCTTCTGGTATTTTTGATTCTTCTCCTGGCGTTTACTTTTATCCAGCCCTATTTGCCGGGGCAGTATGATCCTAATATGATCATCAATGATGCAAAGGGGATGCAGTTTCGTAACATTCCTCCGGGAAAAGACTTTATTCTTGGAACCAATTCCATTGGACAGGATTTATGGGCAAGGATCTGGGCTGGAACCAGGACTTCTTTGATCATCGGATTGTCTGTGGCCCTGGCGGAAGCGGTCATCGGCATAACAGTTGGAGTAATCTGGGGGTATGTGAGAAAGGCGGATTTCATTCTCACGGAAATCTACAATATCATTGACAATATCCCTAATACCATTGTTCTGATCCTGATCTCTTATATTTTAAAACCCAGTGTTAAGACACTGGTGTTTGCCATGTGCCTGACCGGCTGGATTCAGATGGCCAGATTTATTAGGAATCAGATCCTTATTATCCGGGACAGGGATTATAATGTTGCCAGCCGCTGTCTGGGAACACCTGTCAGCAGGATTATTTTAAAAAACCTGCTTCCTTATCTGGTGTCTGTAATCATGCTGCGCATGGCCCTGACCATTCCGGCTGCTATCGGAAACGAAGTGTTTATTACATACATTGGCTTGGGACTTCCTGTGAATATTCCAAGTCTAGGCAATCTGATCAACGAAGGACGGGCTTTGATCACCACCCCTGCATTGCGCTATCAGCTGGTTTATCCGACAATCATCCTTTCCTTTGTCACCATATCGTTTTATATCATCGGCAATGCATTTTCGGATGCCGCTGATCCCAAGAATCACATGTAAGGAGAGACAGCATGAACCAGGAAAAGATTTTAGAGGTAAACGATCTGGACATCAAATTTGAACTGAGGGGAAAAGTCCTTCATGCCATACGCGGGATTTCCCTTGATCTATATAAGGGAGAGATTCTGGCTATTGTTGGAGAATCGGGAAGCGGAAAGTCTGTTTTTACCAAATCCTTTATGGGGCTTTTGGAGAGAAATGGGTATGTGGATGGCGGAAGTGCTGTTTATTCCGGGGCAGATGACCGGAAGAACGTTGATTTAACTGCCGTAAAGAGGGAGAAAGACTGGCTTAAGATACGGGGGCATGAGATTGCGATGATCATGCAGGATCCCATGACCAGCTTAAACCCTTTAAAACCCATTGGAGTTCAGATCATGGAAGCAGTGCTGCTTCATCAAAAGGTGGGGCATTCAGAAGCAAAGAAACGGACGCTTAAATATTTAATGGATGTGGGAATTCAAGACCCGGAAAAAAGGTTTGACCAATATCCTCACGAGTTTTCCGGGGGGATGCGCCAACGGGTGGTGATCGCCATTGCCATTGCCTGTAATCCACAGATCCTTATTTGTGATGAGCCGACTACGGCTCTTGACGTGACCATACAGGCTCAGATCCTGGATCTGATTAAGGAACTGCGCCATAAATACAGGCTTTCTGTGATTCTGATCACCCATGACCTAGGAGTTGTGGCCAACATCGCAGACAGGGTGGCGGTTATGTATGCCGGGGATATTGTGGAGATTGGTACCTGTGAAGATATTTTTTATGATGCAAGGCATCCATATACCTGGGCTTTGCTTTCTTCCCTGCCCCAGGTGGGGGTAAAGGGGACGGATCTGTTTTCTATTCCAGGCACACCTCCCAATCTTTATACGGAGATAAAAGGAGATGCCTTTGCTCCCCGCAATCCCCAGGCCCTTAACATTGATTTTGTAAAAAGGCCTCCTTATTTTGAGGTATCGCCTACCCATAAGGCGAAGACCTGGCTGTTAGATCCCAGGGCACCTAAGGTAGATCCGCCGCCTGTGGTCAGCAAAATCAGGAACGGAGGGCTGATTTAATGGAACGTGAAGTACTGTTGGATGTAAGAGATCTGGATGTAACCTTTGGTGAGCGCAGAAAGAAATATGAAGCGGTAAAGAAGGTAAACTTTAAAATATACAAAGGAGAAACCTTTGGGCTGGTGGGGGAGTCCGGGTCAGGGAAAACCACCATTGGCCGTGCGATCATGAGGATTGTTCCAAGCTGCGGAGGAGATATCCTTTATAAAGGCGAAAAGATCAATGGGAGAATCCCTGCAGAGCTGGACCGGAAGGTCATTAAGGAAATACAGATGATCTTTCAGGATCCTCAGGCTTCCTTAAATGAAAGGGCCAAGGTGGATTATATCATCAGCGAAGGACTGATGAATATGGAAAAAGGATTAGGGGAAAAGGAACGGAAAAAACGGGTAGACCAGGCTCTTCTTGACGTGGGGCTTCTTCCGGAATTTGCAAGCCGTTTCCCTCATGAGTTTTCCGGAGGTCAGAGGCAGAGAATCGGGATAGCCAGATCTCTTATTATGAACCCGGATTTTATCATTGCTGATGAACCGATTTCTGCTCTTGATGTTTCGGTTCGGGCCCAGGTACTAAACCTACTAGAGGATATGAAGAAGAAGCGGCAGATCACCTATCTTTTTATTGCCCACGACTTATCTGTTATGAGATTTATCACGGACCGGATCGCAGTGATCCGAAAAGGTGAGATTGTGGAAATGGCGGAAACGGAGGAACTGATCACCCATGCCCTTCATCCCTATACAAGGGCGCTGCTTTCCGCAATACCCATGCCGGATCCGAAGCATGAAAAGGAGAAAAAGCTTATGGTTTATGATCCTTCGATTCATGATTATTCATGGGAGAAGGCTTCCTGGAGGGAGATAAGACCAGAGCATTTTGTGCTGGCAAACCGGAAGGAAGCGGAAGAATATAAAAACTGTATAAGGATTGAATGAGTAAAAGAATGAGTCTTTAATATAACGGATCAGTAATAGAATCGTTGGAAAATATCATATACTCCTCCAGTGACAGACAGCTAGAGTGATAAAAGCTGCCTGTTACGGGAAGGAGTTTTTAATTTTTGGGTAACATTGACATTCCGTATATCTGACCATATAATAATGAAAAATACAGTACCTGGCAGTTTGCCAAAAACGGGATAACCGTTTGTACTGTCATGAAACGGTATAAAAAGTGCCGGAAGGAATATAGCAGGAAGAACAGGAGGAGATGACGATGAAATCTTATGGGATTATAAAGATACCGGTCGCTACTATTTGGGATGGCCGGTCGGAGATAAAAGAGAATAACCTTGGAGAGACAGTGTCGGCTATTTCGGATGAAGGGCTGTATGGAATGGGGCTTTCGATAACCGGGGCAGAAGATCGGGGATTTTATCCGGTGAGGACATTTTACGGTTATTCCGGTTTTATCAGGAAAGAAGAAATGGAACTGGTGAGTCTTAAAGAACTGAAATGCTGGGAAGAGTGCGGGCTTATGGTTACAGATGGAAGTTACGTGGACATTCTTTCTCTTCCAAAGGTTCAGGGAGTGCGTCTTTTAAGCCTGTTCCGTGGTTCTCTTATCAGGGTACTTTCCTTTGAATCAGAAACTGAAGGCTGGGCCAAGGTGGAGCTTTTGGATGGGCGAGTGGGCTATATGAGAAACCAGTTTTTAAGGAAGAAGGAATTTTCCCAGTCTGGTCTGTGGACGAGGGAGCTTCCGCAAAAGGAGATTGTGGATGAAGCATCATTCCGTAAGTCGGCGGTAGAGACAGCAAAGCAGTATCTGGGGACCCAGTATCGCTGGGGAGGAAGATCTACTGCAGGCATCGACTGTTCCGGGCTGACTTCGGAAAGCTATCTATTAAACGGAATCCTTATCTACCGGGATGCCAGGATAGAACCGGGATTTCCGGTACATGAGATACCAAAGGATGAGATGCTTCCCGGCGACCTTATGTATTTTCCGGGACACATCGCCATGTATATGGGAAATGGTGCTTATATCCATTCTACGGGAAAAATTGGCAGCGGCGGTGTGGTGATCAACAGCCTAAATCCTCAGGCAGAGGACTATCGGGCGGATCTTGCAGAAAGCTGGTATGCGTCAGGGAGTATTTTTGGCACAGCTCCATTGATGCAAACTCCGTGCTGAGGAAGTATGGCTGCAAAAGCAGATGCTCGAATGCGCGGGAGTCTGTCGTACAGATTCATTATTTAATAAGTTAAGAGAAAGGTCGGATAAAATGGATTCCAGACTGACATTAGAGAAAAGAATTGAAGCGGAGATCATGAGCTATGACGGGAAAATAGGGATTTATCTGGATGATTTCCATGGCAATGTTATTGCCATTCACGCAGATGAGGCATTTGAGACAGCAAGCACCATAAAGACCTATATACTGGCATGCCTGTTTGATGAGGTGGAAAAGGGAAACAAAAGCCTTGAGGACATGATCGAGTACAAGGAAGAACATGTGGTGGACGGAAGCGGTGTTCTTCCGGCTCTGGAGCCGGGAGCAATGCTCAGGGTAAAGGATGCGGCAACTCTTATGATCATTGTAAGTGATAATATTGCAACCAATATGATGATAGACTATCTGGGGCTGGAGAGGATTAACCAATGCATCAAAGCCCTTGGATGCAAGGATACGGCGCTGTACAATCCCATTCACTTTGAGCAGTACGACAGGCTTGGGACCAGTACGCCTGAAGATTATGCAAGCATTTTTATCCGTCTTGCAAAAGGGGAGCTTATCAGTCCGGGGGCGGATGAAAAGATGCTGGATATCTTCAAAAAGCAGCATTATAACAGTATGATCACTAAGGATTTTCCCCCGTTCTATATGGACAGTGACAATACGGATGACATCCTGATTTCCGTTGCCTCTAAAAGCGGAAGCATGGATGCCTGCAGAAATGACGGCGGCCTGGTGTTTACTCCCTATGGGCCTTATGCCATCGTCATGTTCCACAAGGAATTTTCTGATGCCATGTATTATCCGGCCCACCCGGCCACCGTGTTCGGGGCCAGGGTCAGCCGGATGATCCTGGATCAGTTTTTAGCATTGGAGGGAAGATTTTTAAAATAAAGAATCAGTGTGTATTTTTACTAAAAAATATATATATAAGTTCAAAAATCACGACATTATTACTGATTTTTCGGTATCTGCTTTTGACTTTTTTTGTTATTATTAGGTAACAGAAAAAAACGGAGGGATATCTATTATGAAAAAACGAACGGCATTTTTGCTGGCGCTTACAGCGGCTCTCAGTCTGACCGCATGCGGTTCCAAACAGGAGGCGGCAGCTACTAAGGCAGAGACAGCTGCGGAGACGCAGACGGCGGCTGAAAGAACAACGGCTGCTGCAGGGGAAGAGAAAAAGGATTCAGGGGAAGATGGAGATTTATCGGAACTGATCAAGGCAGCTCAGGCTGAAGGGGAATTAACCGTATATGGCTCCTGTGAAGAGGAGCATTTGTCTGCGGTATGCCAGTATTTTGAAAAGACCTATGGCATTAAGACAAAGTTCCAGAGACTTTCAACCTCAGAGGTTTATACCAAGGTTTCTGAGGAGGGAGGAAAGCCTTCTGCTGATGTATGGTTCGGCGGAACGACTGATCCCTATAATGAAGCGGTTGCAGCTGGGATTTTAATGCCTTATGATGCCATGAATGCCAAGAATCTTATAGGAGACCAGTATAAGGATTCTACCAATAGCTGGTATGGTATTTATAAGGGTATTCTGGGTTTCATGGTGAACACAGAGGAATTAAACAGACTTGGGTTAGAGGCTCCCAAAACCTGGGATGATCTGACGAAAGATGAGTATAAGGGACTTATCATGCTTTCCAATCCCAATACAGCAGGTACGGCTAAGCTGGTGATCAATACCATGGTACAGATGAAGGGCCATGATGCTGCTATGGAGTATTTTAAAAAGCTGGACAAGAACATTGCACAGTATACAAAATCAGGTTCCGGTCCATCTAAGATGGTTGGACCTGGGGAATGTGTCATTGGAGTCGGTTTCCTTCATGACGGGATCTATCAGATTCTTCAGGGATATGATAACATTCAGCTGATTGTTCCTGAGGATGGAACCTCCTTTGAGGTAGGTGCAACTGCGATCTTTGAGGGCGCTGCTCATCCAAATGCAGCAAAGCTGTGGATCGAATATGCCCTGTCACCAGAGTGCGTGGATCTTGCAAAGGAAAACGGTGCTTATCAGTTCCTGGTTTTAAAGAACGCAACACAGCCGGAAGAAGCTGTACGCTTTGGCCTTGATATGAATAATACCATTGATTATGATTTTGAAGATGCAAAAGAAAACAGTGCGAAATATGTGGAAGATTTCTTTGAAGCCTTGGGAAGCTCTGCAGACAAGGCAGATGCCAACCGTTTCCTGACACAGTAAGGAGACTGAGGCGGGAAATAAACGTCCGGCTGTATGAAGGAACATGCTGCGTAATGCGTAAAAGGCCATTACGCAGCATTTTTACATCATAGAAGTCAGGACTCCTGCCTGGAATGATGAAAGGAGGACTATTATGGCCAGCTTGCAGAGTAACCGGCTGGAGCGCAAAAAATTCTTTTCTGACCCGATTTTGGTCAGTATGATTGCAGTATTGCTTATTTTTCTTGCGCTGTTTATTCTTTATCCTCTGTTTATGCTGTTGATAGACAGCTTTTATGCGGAGGGCTCTGTTACACTTCAAGTGTTTCGGAGGGTTTTAAATCTGGAACGGTTCCAGAATGCTTTCAAAAATACACTGGTTCTTGGATTTATCACGGGGACCGCTTCTACGGCCATCGGATTGCTTTTTGCTTATGTCGAGGTGTATGTGAAGCTGAAAACTAAGGTTTTGGAAAAGCTCTTTGGGCTTGTTTCCATGCTTCCGGTGGTATCTCCGCCATTTGTTCTGTCTTTGTCCATGATCATGCTTTTTGGAAGGAGCGGCCTGATCAGCAGGTCCCTGCTTCACATATATGATTCTAATGTCTATGGGCTTAAGGGAATTGCCATTGTCCAGACTCTGACCTTTTTTCCGGTATGCTACCTAATGTTAAAGGGGCTTTTAAAAAATATAGATCCTTCTCTGGAGGAGGCCACCAGGGATATGGGGGCCACCAGGTGGAAGGTGTTTTCCAGTGTTACTTTTCCTCTTTTACTGCCGGGACTTGGCAATGCGTTTCTGGTGACCTTTATCGAGTCTGTGGCGGATTTTGCAAATCCCATGCTGATCGGCGGGTCCTATGATACTTTGGCCACCACCATTTACTTACAGGTAACAGGAGCTTATGACTCCACGGGCGCGGCGGCCATGTCAGTTGTTCTGCTGTCCCTGACGGTCGTGCTGTTCCTGATACAGAAGTATTATCTGGAGAAGAAAACAGCAGCTACTTTGACGGGAAAGGCTTCCCGTATGAGAATGCTTATCGAGGATAAGAGTGTGACTGTCCCTCTGACTTGTTTCTGCGGCATTGTTGCGGCTTTTGTTCTGCTGATGTACATCATGGTTCCCTTTGGCGCTCTGTTTACTCTCTGGGGAAGGGACTACAGCTTAAGCTTTAAGTGGTTTCAATATATGTTTAAAACCAGCGGAATCAAGGCATTTAAGGACTCCTTTGTGCTGTCCTTAATCGCTGCGCCTCTCACGGCATTTTTATCCATGGTCATTTCTTATCTTGTGGTTAAGAAGCGGTTTAAGGCAAAGGGCTTTATTGAGTTTGTCTCCATGCTTGCAATGGCTGTTCCGGGAACGGTTCTTGGTATTGGTTATATCCGGGGGTACGCAAACGGATTGTTCCGTTCTGGATTTATGAGCGGGCTTTATGGGACAGGGCTTATCCTGATTATTGTATTTATTGTCCGGAGCCTTCCTACCGGTACCAGAAGCGGGATATCTGCCCTGCGCCAGATTGATAAATCCATAGAGGAATCTGCTTATGACATGGGAGCCAATTCGGCCAGGGTGTTTATGTCTGTGACCCTACCTCTTATCAAGGATTCTTTCTTCAGCGGTCTGGTAACGGCCTTTGTTCGCAGCATTACCGCTATTTCCGCCATTATCCTGCTGGTGACGCCAGATTTTCTGTTAATCACCTGCCAGATCAATGAGCAGGCGGAAAAGGGAAATTACGGTGTGGCCTGTGCTTATGCAACCGTATTGATTCTCATTACCTATGGTGCGGTTCTCATTATGAATGCTATGATGAAGTTTTTCGGAGTCAGCAGAGTCGTGAAGGATGTCCAGGACAAAGATTAAGGAGGAATATAACATGGAAAAACAGAAAAAAGGCGTTCGGTTGGAACGCATTTCAAAGATATACATGGATCCAAAGACCGGTAAGGAGTTTTATGCAGTAAAGGATACCTCTCTGGATATTGAGCCGGGAACCTTTGTTACCCTGCTGGGACCATCGGGCTGCGGCAAGACGACGACTCTTCGTATGATCGCGGGCTTTGAAAGCCCGGATGAAGGAGAAATTTATCTGGGAGAAGAGGCAATCAACCATTTGACTCCCAATAAAAGGGATACGGCCATGGTGTTCCAGAGCTATGCCCTTCTGCCTCATTATAATGTGTTTGACAACGTGGCCTACGGTCTTAAGATCCGGAAGGTTCCCAAGGAGGAGATCCGGGAGCGGGTCATGAATATATTAAAGCTGGTGGAAATGGAAGGGATGGAGACCCGCATGACGAACCAGCTCTCCGGCGGGCAGCAGCAGCGTGTGGCATTAGCCAGAGCCTTAGTCATTGAACCGGGAGTCCTGCTTTTTGACGAACCGTTAAGCAACTTAGATGCAAAGCTGAGGGTGACCATGAGGACTGAGATCCGGAAGATACAGCAGAAGGTCGGGATTACAGCAATCTATGTGACCCACGACCAGTCCGAGGCCATGAGCATTTCTGATAAGATCATCATCATGAGCAAAGGAAAGGTGGAACAGATTGGAAGCCCAAGGGAGATCTATTATCATCCCGCTTCCAGATTTGTGGCTGATTTTATAGGAGAAGCCAACTTCTTAAAGGCAGAGGTTTTGTCGGAAGAAGGAGAAAAAGCCATGATTTCGGTGGCTGGCAAAGAGTTTGAAGTAAACAATTTTGCAGGGGCCCATTCCGGAGATGAGGCGACTTTAGTGATCCGGCCGGAGGGTGCGATCCTGGCGGAGCAGGGGATTTTAGAGGGACTGGTCACCTTATCAACCTTCATGGGATCTTATCAGTATTATCAGGTCATGGTGGGAGATATGGAAATCCAGATAACGGATTACAATCCGGTTAACCGGAGAACCTATGAAGTGGGTGAAAAAGCTTATTTGGATTTTGATCCAAAGGGTGTTTACATCCTGTAGCACTGTGTTAGAATAATAATAATAAGTTTGAAGGGCAGGAAACGGGGACGATGAAAAGCTGGACCTTATGTGCTGCGGCCCTCCTGTGCATTGGCTGTCTGTCAGGCTGCGACCGCAGTTCCAAGATGGTGCCCGCAGAGTTTCATAAGGATGAGGAACTGATGGTGTACTGTCCTCATCCGCTGGAATTTATTAATCCTATTGTATCGGAATTTGAGGAACAGACAGGGATTAAGGTGGAGGTTTGCACGGGAGGGACAGGAGAACTGTTGAACATGGTGGAAGACAGGAAGGAACCCAGGTGTGATATTTTCTGGGGTGGCTCCCTGTCTACCACCATGGCTAAAAGTGAGCTGTTTGAGCCTTACATCAGCAAAAATGAATCCATGATCCAGGAAGATTACAGGAATAGGGAAGGAAAC
Organism: [Clostridium] celerecrescens 18A; assembly: GCF_002797975.1. Classification (NCBI taxonomy): domain Bacteria; kingdom Bacillati; phylum Bacillota; class Clostridia; order Lachnospirales; family Lachnospiraceae; genus Lacrimispora; species Lacrimispora celerecrescens. The sequence goes on from NZ_PGET01000001.1 coordinate 5,053,092, forward strand.
ATGACCCGGTTTACTGATGTTCCAAGCCTGCTCATGGTGAATACCAATCTTGCCGGAGATATTGCCATAGAAGGGTATGGGGACCTTTTGAAACCTGAGCTTTTCGGAAAGATTGCCATGTGCGATCCTTCTACCTCATCCTCGGCGTTTGAGCATCTGATCAATATGCTTTATGCCATGGGAGGAGGAGAACCGGAGTCTGGCTGGGATTATGTGGAAGCCTTTTGTAAAAACCTGGATGGAAAGCTTCTTCAAAGTTCCTCTGAAGTATATCAGGGAGTGGCAGATGGGCGCTATACGGTAGGACTTACCTTTGAAGAAGGGGCGGCTCACTACATTGCTTCCGGATATCCGGTCCGTGTTGTGTATATGAAGGAGGGAGTTGTATCCAAACCTGATGTAGTATGCATCATCAAGGGTTCCGGCCACATGGAGTCAGCAAAACAATTTGTGGATTTTGTAACAGGTAAGGATGCCCAGACAGTTATTTCTGAAAGTCTAGGAAGGCGTTCCGTAAGGACGGATGTAAATGAACCGGAATATCTGCTGGATAAACAGGCGATCTACATCATTTATGACGAGGAAGGCGTGGTAAAGGAGAACAAAATGGAATGGCTGAGACGCTTTTCAGAGGTTTTTCAAAGCACCCTGAATTAGAATAGGGAGGGAGCATGAAAAAGGGACGATATTTCAAAGATGAGCTGCGCCGTCTGATCATGGGATATGCCATTATACCTGCAGTAGGTTTTACCCTGATCTGTACCCTGGTTTTTCTTGCGGTCCTGCTCTATGGGAAAAAAAGCGGGAATGAGTCCCACAATGCTTTCGTGGCAGCGGAACTGGAAAAGGTTCTTACAGGGTATGAGGAGAAGCTTGATGTGCTTACGGATTCTGACCAGCTTTTTGACAGGGATTCCGGCGCAGCCGGACGGATGGCCGTGTTTGAACAATTTTACAGGATGTCCGACCAGTTGGGTTATAAGGCTGATCTGTATGTTTTTGACGGCGAGAAGCGGGTGCTGTTATCTACAAGAAAGGATATCCCGGATTACTTATCAGGCAGGGAGGGCATCCGATGGGGATTGTTTGGAGCCATGGATGAGAATCCGGGAGAAACCAGAGTCCGATTAATGGAAGCCTGGAAAGGCCCGGACCGGGATATTGCCATGGGTATGGCAGTGATGCGGGGAGATAAAAAGGCGGGATACTTAATATTTACCATTAACAGCAGCCAGTTTAAGCCTGCGCTTGACCGGTCAGAAAGCCAAACCATCATTGCAGACCGGTTTGGCTGGGTTTATTTAAGCAGCAATTATTATCTGGTGAGCAGCAGCAGCCAGGTGTTAAAGGTGCTTGAGACGGCAGGCAGGTATCTGCCTTATGAAAAGAAGATGTTTCTCATATCCGTTCATCCGGCATACCATAATATGTTTTTAATCTATTCTGTAACGGATATCCAGAATATCGTGTTTTCCCTGGGGCTTAGCAGTGCACTCATCATAACGGCTCTTGTACTGATGACCATATGGGTACTGATCAGCACAAAGAAGGTGACGGAACGGAAGACCAGGGATTTTTACCTCCTCCTTCATGTCATGGAAAAAGCCAGAGATGGGAATTTAGACGCTTCCATAGAGATAGAAAGTGAAAATGAATTCCGGATCATAGCCGATACCTACCGGGAAACCATTGCCAGCTTAAAGCTGCAGATGGAGAATAACAGAAAGATGACGGAGCTGGTGGCAGCTTCTCAGAATAAGCAGCTGGAATCCCAGTTTAATCCGCATTTCTTGTTTAATACTCTGGAAAATATCCGGTATATGTGCATTATCCAGCCGGAGACAGCCGGGAAGATGGTGTTCTGCCTGTCTAACCTACTGCGCTACAGTCTGGATGGCAGCAGGACGGAGGTTACCCTGGAGGAGGATTTAGAGCACCTGGAGAATTATTTAACGATCTTAAAATACCGGTTTAACCGACGGTTTTCCTATGTGATTGATGTGGAAGAAGAGGTATTATCCTGCCGGATTCCAAGGCTGGTACTGCAGCCCATGATCGAAAATTCAGTCAAATACGGGTTTGGAAACCAGGAAAATTTAAGGGTGGAGCTTAAGGCTTATATTCACGAGGACCGGCTGATCATGATCTGCAGGGATGACGGGATTGGAATGACTCCAGGGGTTTTAAGTGACATTCAGGCTCTATTGGAGCAGGAAGAAAACAACAAACGGCATTCCGGGCTTTATAATATTCACAGACGGTGCAGAATTCTTTACGGAAGGCCTTATGGAGTGGAGATACGCAGTGCAGAAGGGCTTGGCACAACGCTGGTGGTGACCCTTCCGGCACAAAGGGAGGAATTATAATGTTAAGGGTGATGATAGCGGAAGATGAGGATATTATCCGCAAGGGGCTTATTTATACCATGGATTGGATGGGCATGGACTGTGTGGTGGTGGCTGAGGCGGCAAATGGACAGGATGGGCTTTCAAAGATTCTTGAGCATAAGCCTGACGTAGTCCTTGCAGATATCTGCATGCCGTTTATGGACGGGATTGAGATGATAAAGGAAGCCTCTAAAAGCGTAAAGTTTAAAAGCATCCTTCTGACAAGCTATGCAGAATTTGAATATGCGAGAAGGGCCATATCCGCCGGGGTCAGTGAATACCTGCTAAAGCCGGTGGATGAAGAAAAGCTTGCGGTCCTTATGAAAAGGCTGGGAGAGGAAATCGCAAACAGCCGCCAGGTGGAGTATGTGATGGAGCAGGCGGAATCAGACGCTGGGATCATGAACCTGGAATACTATATACAGCTGGACCTTTCAGAAAACAAATATGTTACAAAGGCGATCCAGGAAATCAAGTCAGGGTATGGGGATAAGCTGAGCGTGGAATCCATATCAGATAATCTGGGAGTCAGCGCCAGCTATTTAAGCCGGAAGTTCAAAGAAGTGACCGGACAGACCTTCCTGGACTTTTTAAACAAGTACCGGATTTCCCAGGCCATTGTTCTGTTAAATACCGGGCAATACCGGATCGGTGAGGTTTCCGATGCAACGGGGTTTACGGATTATAAACATTTTTGTGCGGTATTTAAGAAGTACACCTTGAAATCACCGTCAAAGTTCATGAAAGGGGTTTGACTTCATCAAGCAGGGCGTGGAATGGGAATATCTGATTGACCAGAAAGCCCGGCAGCGGAAGCTGCCGGGTAATGATGGAATAGAAAAGGTTAAAAGTTTAACAATTCGGTGATATCATGAATGGTATGAGTTGCGGCTGTCGGCAGGGGCTCTGGGGAGCGGCTAAAAAGACAGGAATCAATGCCTGCACCAACTGCACCCTGAATGTCAGAAGATATGCTGTCTCCTACCATGATGGTCTTGTCCTTTTCAAAGTTCGGAATATTTTTAAAACAGTGCTGGAAAAAGTGAAGGGATGGCTTTTCATAACCCACTTGTTCCGATATGAACATTCCTTCGAAAAGATGAAAGATGCCGGCGTTTTTAAGTCGCTGGATCTGGGTGGTATAAACACCGTTTGAGGCGGTGTATAAATGTTTCCCCCTCTCGTTTAACTTAATCAGGGTTTCCCTGGCGCCAGGGATTAAATCGGAGTTGTTTCCAAGATGACCACGGTAACGCCCTTCCGCCTCTTCTCCGTTAATTTCCATGTCATAAAGACGGAAGAATTCATGAAAGCGGGTATTAAGAAGTTCTTCTCTTCCTATCTTTTCCTGCTCTAATAAATCCCATAAGTGCCGGTTCATCTTTTTATAATGGGACAGCATTTCGTCATGATATTCCAAATCATAGGATTGGATCATCTTTATAAAGCCCTGCTCTTCGGCAGCGTCAAAATCCAGCAGCGTGTTGTCAATATCAAGTAAATAAATCTGATACATGTATTTTTTCCTCCATAGTTAAATGTTTTTTAAAAAAGTCCAAACAGATCCCCAGCAGCGGTGCCAGGAGAAGAATGCTGATAACGGTTCCTTCCCTTATTTGCAGAGGGGTATGTGAAAATAAGGTCAGGCATAAAGTGATAATTAAGAATATCACATCAAAGCTCATACGGACAGCGGTGAACTTCTTTTTATATGCTTCACTAATGATAAGGCACATACTTTCCAGAGGGAATTTTACGATTCCGATTGCAAGCACGGCCCCCAGGCTGATGGAAGCAATTATAATACCGATTAAATAAAGGATCACTCTGTAAAAATAGCTTTCAACGATAAAAACAGAAAGTAAGTGATACAGAAACAGGTTGATGATGTATCCGTTTGCAATGGTTGCAATAATCTGTATCCCATCTTTATAATTTAAGCGGGTACGTTTTAAAAGTAAATAGGATAAGAAGAACAGCGTATTGATCCCATTGAGTATGGTGCCAACCTTCAATTGAATGGTGTAAGATAATGTTACTGCCAATGCGTTTAAGACGCTTTGCCCGATAGCTGCCTTTAGCTGCAGCGATATGCCGAAGCCAAAGAATAAAAAGGATATAATGGTTATGGCCAGGTCGTTTATTTTTTTTCTGCTCATTGTTTTCACCTCGGGAATATGATACCATAAATACAGATTGATGACTATGAGAATTATCATATTGGGAATAAAGGTCGATGGAAAAATGGAAAAATACAATATATATGAAATACCAGAAAGCCTTGCTTCGGCCGGGAAGGAAAGGCATTTTCCTGTGGGGAGGAATATCTTTCATGTGGATGAAAGGATCACCCATTGCTATCTGATTCTATCGGGAATGGTGAAAATCTATATTGACCATGAAAACGGACGCCGGTCCATCCTTGATTTTGCGGGCAAGGGCGACTGGCTGGGGGAACTTTCCTTATTCCGCCAGGAGGATTATGTCAAAGAAAATAAAGTAATAGAGGATGTGATCTGTCTGGAATTTGAACTGGATCGGTTAAGGCAGATCTGCAAAGAGAAGGCAGAAGTATCTTTTTATTTTGCGTCCTCTATTTCCAATAAGCTGATGGTTAGGAGCTACCGGCTGAGTGAATACTTAAATTATTCATTGGAAAAGAGACTCGCTTCCTTTATTCTTAAATATCAGCAGAATGGGAAATACACCATATCCCATACGGATGTTTCGGAATATATGAATATCAGCTACCGTCACGTACTCTTTGTCATGAAGAAATTTTGTGATGACGGAATTCTAAAAAAGGATAAGGGGTACCGGATTTTGGATCAGGAAAGACTGGAAGAAATCTCTGACGGTTTCGTATCATAAGGGATAAGGGTGATATGAAGGAAACAGTTATAAGGGAACCTGCCTGCCAGGTTCTCTTATTTTGCATTTCAGACCTTTCAGTTATGTATTGTTTCTTTTTCATTTATTCGTTATAATTGGGGATACGAGTTTAAGCAGAGGAAAGAGAAAAGAGGAAGAAAAAAGGTTGGGAATCAGATATATGGAAGCAAAAGGTCCTGACAGCAGAGGGGAAACAGGTGTGATTTCCTTTGGTGATGGAAGCACATGTTCTTACAGGATCATAAAATCAGACAGGCGTACCATGGCCCTGCAGGTCACGAAAGCTGGAGAGGTTATCGTTAGGCTTCCCAGGCGTCTTCCCTTTAAGGCAGGGCATGAGCTGGCGCAGAAGAACAGAGACTGGGTCTTTGCACAGGTGGAAAAGATCCGAATAGCGTCAGAGAGAAGGACGGATTTTCATTGGACGGAAGGAGTATCTGTACTTCTTTACGGAAACAGCCGGCTTCTTCATATGAAGTACGATCATAAGAAAAAAGCTTTTTGTGTAGAGGATACAAAGGAGGGGCTGGTGGTTTCCGGTCCGTTTACGTCCTATGAGGAGAAAGAGCAGGAAGCAGCCGTTAAAGAGGCGGTGAAGCTTTGGTACAGGCGGGAAGCCAGAGGATATCTGGAGGAAAAAGCAGCCAGCTGGTCTGCATTCATGAATGTCGACTATGGGAAAATTGCAATACGGGATCAGGCGACCCGGTGGGGAAGCTGCAGCGCCAGTGGGAATTTAAATTTTAACTGGAGGCTTGTGCTTCTTCCGGAAGAACTGGCTGATTATGTGGTGGTGCATGAACTGGCACATCGCATTCAAATGAACCATTCCAATGCATTTTGGGAGATTGTGGAAAGAGAATTACCGGATTACCGGTTAAGGAGGAGAGAACTAAAGCGTTATGAAGGTGAAATTTATCAGAAATATTAAAATTAAAACAAAGCTCCTGCTTTTAGGAGGAATCAGCATCATAGGACTGATTTTTATGGGAACAGAATCTGTAATTACAGCCAGGCAGATCAACGAAGCAAGTACAGAAATTTCCCAGTCCTGGGTGCCGGCCATCATCATAGCCGAGGAACTGAATACCAGGACATCAGACTATCGCATTAAGGAATATAACCATGCAATTACCGGTGACAACAAGGAAATGGACCGTCTGGAGGAAGAAATGGCTCAGATCCGGGAAGATATTGCCCGCGGATTTTCGGATTATAAGCTTTATATCACCAACGAATCGGACAGGAAGCTTATGGAGGCGGCGGAAGGGGATTGGAATAAGTATCTGGAGTACAGCGACCGCCTGCTAGTCATAAGCCGTCAAAACCATGCTCAGGAAGCTTTTAATATGATCATAGGGGATTCCAGACAGCTATTTGATGATGCTAGCAACGGACTTTTAAAGGTAGCGGATTTTAACCGCAAGGGAGCCGAGGCGGCCAGCATTCAAGGAGATAATCTTTATGATCAGCTTGCGAAAATGAAAATCATAACCATCTGCCTGATCAGCGGGATCATATCCCTCCTGGTGATTTATATCATAATTGCCATTGATAAGCCCGTGAAGGCCCTTGTAGAAGGGACCAGAAGAGTTGCCAACGGAGATCTTGAAGTATACCTTCCCTACTGTTCCAATGACGAGATCGGAGTTCTGACATATTCCGTAAACCAGCTGATTAAGCGGCTTAAGTATATTATCGATGATGAGAAATATCTGTTCCGGGAGATCGGAAGTGAAAATTTTGAAGTGAAATCTACCTGTGAGCATGCATACCGCGGTGATTTTGCACCCATTCTCTATTCCATTACCAGCTTAATGAGCCGGCTTGATGCGGCGAAAAAGCGAAAGGAAAGGGGAACAGAAGACTTAACAGCAGAAAACGAAAAGGAAGAACTGGCCAAAAGAGCCGTTTGCAGGGAGATAACGAAACATGGCAGAAGAGAAATGGATGCTTCAGACAAAAAGGGCTGATTTTGAAGAGATGGCAAGATGCTACCGCATCACTCCGGTGACTGCGAGAATCATAAGGAACCGGAATGTGATGGGGCATGAAGCGGTGGAGAAATACTTGTACGGCGGGTTAAAGGATCTATATAGCCCTCACCTTCTTAAGGATATGGACCGGACCGTGGCGATCCTTAAGGAAAAGACAGAACAGTTAAGGCCTATAAGGATCGTAGGGGATTACGACATAGACGGAGTCTGCTCCACTTATCTTTTGTACCAGGCCTTGTCCCAGGTGGGAGCTGTGGTGGACTATGAGATCCCGGACCGGTTAAAGGATGGATATGGAATCAATGAATCCATTATCCGGGCAGCGGCAGCAGATGGCATTGATACCATACTTACCTGTGATAACGGAATCGCCGCAGTGGGACAGATCAGGCTTGCAAAGGAGCTGGGACTTACGGTTCTTATCACGGACCACCATGATATTATGAAGGAGGATGGTAAGGAGATTCTGCCTCCCGCAGATGCGGTGGTTAACCCAAAACAGGAGGAGTGCCAGTATCCTTTTCCTGATATCTGCGGGGGATTGGTAGCTTATAAGCTGGTTCAGGCCCTTTATGAGGAATTTCATGTGCCTTTGGAGAAGTGGCTTGAGATGGTGGAATTCGCTGCCATTGCAACCGTGGGCGATGTGATGAAGCTTCAGGATGAGAACCGGATCATTGTTAAGGAAGGGCTTAAACGGATCGGCCAGACAAAGAGCCTGGGTCTCTTAAAGCTCATTGAAAGGAACGATCTGGACAAGGACCAGATAACAGCCTATCAGATCGGGTTTGTAATCGGCCCCTGCTTAAATGCGGGAGGCCGCCTACAGACGGCCAAGCTGGCCTTATCCCTGCTTCTTAGCCGGGAGGAGGATGAAGCGGATCAGATGGCCCTGGAATTAAAAGCACTGAATGACCAGCGAAAGACCATGACAAAACAGGGGACCATTGAGGCAGTGGAACAGGTGGAAGCCCTTTATGGAGAGGATAAAGTTCTGGTGGTATATTTACCGGAGTGTCATGAATCCCTGGCAGGGATCATTGCCGGACGGCTTCGGGAGTATTTCCAGAAACCTGCTTTTGTCCTGACGGATGGGGAGGAGTGTGTCAAAGGCTCCGGCCGTTCCATTGAAACTTACCATATGTTTGACGCCCTGGTAGAGGTGAAAGAGCTGCTATTAAAATTTGGTGGTCATCCCATGGCAGCCGGCTTATCCCTTCTGAAGGAACATGTGGATGAATTCAGGAAATGTTTAAATGAACAGGCAAGGCTGACGGAAGAGGATTTCATACGAAAGGTATGGATCGATGTTCCCATGCCACTGGAGTACATAGATGAGCCTTTGATCGATGAGCTGGAGCTCTTAGAGCCATTTGGCCAGGGCAATGAAAAGCCTTTGTTTGCCCAAAAAGGTCTTTATATCCGAAGTGTCCGTATTTTGGGCAAGAACAGAAATGTTGTGAAGTTTTCTCTTGCTACGGACCAGGGGACGCCAATGGATGCCATGCTGTTTGCTGACGGAGATTCTTTTTTGGAAGAGCTGGGAGACAGCCGGGTCTTAGATGTAATCTATTATCCTGCTGTAAATGAATATAACGGGAATAAGAATCTGCAGATTGTAATAAGGAATTATAAGATTCCAAAGAGTCTATAGAAGAGAAAGTATAGATGAAATACCTTGCAAAAAGATTCACTATGAATTAAACTTGTGACAGGAAGTGCAATATTCAGCCGCAGAATTCTAATACGAACCTGTGGTGATTAAATAAACATAAGGAAAGGCGAGGGAATAGACATGGTAAATGAGGTTATGAAATTTATCACAGGCTATGATAAGGAAGTGGGAGAGGCCATTGAAAAGGAGTGTGCAAGACAGAGAAGAAATCTGGAATTGATTGCATCGGAAAATATTGTTTCAGAACCGGTTATGATGGCAATGGGAACAGTGCTAACCAACAAGTATGCAGAAGGTTACCCGGGAAAGCGTTATTATGGCGGCTGTGAGGATGTGGATATTGTTGAGACCATTGCAATAGAGCGTGCAAAAAAGCTGTTTGGCTGTGATTATGCCAACGTCCAGCCTCATTCCGGGGCTCAGGCCAACATGGCGGTTTTTCTTGCCATGCTGCAGCCTGGGGATACGGTTATGGGCATGAATTTAAACCATGGCGGTCACTTAACCCATGGAAGCCCTGTTAATTTTTCCGGTTTGTATTTTAATATTATCCCTTACGGCGTAGATGATGAAGGCTTTCTTGATTATGATGAGATGGAAAGGCTTGCCATTTTACACAAACCAAAATTAATCGTTGCGGGTGCCAGTGCCTACGGAAGAGCCATTGACTTTAAGAGATTCCGGGAGGCTGCTGACAAGGCGGGCGCTTATCTTATGGTAGATATGGCACATATTGCAGGCCTTGTTGCGGCAGGAGTTCATGAGAGTCCTATCCCTTATGCAGATGTAGTGACAACGACCACGCATAAGACTCTCCGTGGACCGAGAGGCGGAATGATTTTAGCTAATCAGGAAGCTGCGGATAAATTTAACTTCAATAAGGCTATTTTCCCAGGAACCCAGGGAGGTCCTTTGGAGCATGTAATCGCCGGTAAGGCCGTCTGCTTTGGGGAAGCCTTAAAGCCTGAGTTTAAGACTTATCAGGAGCAGGTGGTGAAAAATGCGAAGGCTCTGGCTGCTGCCCTGATCAAGCAGGGATTCAACATCCTGACAGGCGGTACAGATAATCATCTGATGCTGATCGACTTAAGAGGAATGGAGGTAACCGGAAAGGAACTGCAGAACCGCTGTGATGAGGTTTATATTACTCTAAACAAAAATGCAGTGCCAAACGATCCAAGAAGCCCATTTGTGACTTCCGGTGTCCGCGTGGGAACTCCGGCTGTTACCTCAAGAGGTTTAAAGGAAGAGGATATGGAAAAAATCGCAGAGTGCATCTGGTTGGCTGCTACGGATTTTGAAAGTAAAGCTGATTACATTAGAGGTGAAGTAACAAAGATCTGTGAGAAATATCCGCTGTATGAATAAAGGAATATAAGAGAGGCTGCCATGAGAGAATTTACATCGGATTTTAATCTGATAAGAACTCTTTCATGGCAGCCTTTTCGTATTTTTAACGATTATTTAATACTCCATAAGTAACAAATATATTATACTATAACGGGTTGAGCGTATTGAACCTTCTCAGCCTGATAAATAGAATAACTACTAATTCGGATTACACAAAGGAGAAACTATGGAAATAACCACCATCCTGGGAGTTATAGTAGGCGTTGTCGCCGTTGTCGGCGCCATGATTTTTAAGCACATTGAATTTTCAGTCCTTATTAACCCAGCAGCTTTTTTTGTTATTATTGTCGGAACTATCGCTACAATTTTGAATTCATTTCCAGGGCAGAATATTAAATCTATCGGATCGCTGTTTAAGGTTCTTTTTACAAAACAAAAAGGATCTTCTGAAGCGGAAATGATTGAATTAATGTATGATCTATCAAAACAAGCCCGCTCAGAGGGGCTTTTGTCCCTGGAAGCCAAGGCAGAAGAACTTCAGGACCCATTTTTAAAAAAGGGTATTCGTTTGCTTGTTGACGGTGCCGGGGAAGAACTGATCGAAGAGATTTTAGAAACTGAAATTTCTGCAATGGAAAAGAGACATGAAATCAATGCCAGTATTTTTTCATCGGCAGGTACATATGCCCCTACCCTGGGTGTTTTGGGTGCAGTATTTGGGTTAATCGCTGCGATGTCATCAATTAACGATACAGAACGTATGGCCGAAGCAATTGCTGCGGCGTTTATTGCAACGATTCTTGGTATTTTCACCGGATACGTGTTATGGAACCCATTTGCAAAAAAGCTTAAAGTAAAAAGCCAGCAGGAAGTAATGGCGAAAGAAATTATTATAAAAGGTGTGCTATCCATGCAACATGGTGATTCCCCCTTTATACTCAGGGAAAAGCTGCTTGCCGCTCTTCCGAAATCCAAGCAGAAAAAATTATCTGAGCAGGACCCGACGTCTGATCAGGGTAAAAAGGGATAAGGTGATCACGTATGTCAAAAGAGAGAGAGCATGTACGCCAGGAAGAAGAAGCAGGCGAAGCATGGCTTCTGCCATATTCGGATTTAATGACTTTGCTGCTGGCAGTTTTTATTGTACTTTTTGCTGTCAGTAAGATCGATTCCGAAAAAGCGCAGCAAATTTCCGAACAGTTTGCAGGAGCCATGATGGATAAAAGCTATGCTGCCGGGGTGGCATCGGGAGCTGGTTCCGGTGGAACCGGAGCACCGGCAGGCGGTCCGTTAAATATTGAGACACAAAGCGAGCTGGAGAGCTTTTTGGGAGAGTATGAACTCAAAAAGCTGGAACATTTAAAGACCGAACTTGATACAAAACTACATAATCAAGGCATGGATCAATCGGTATCAACCATGATTGATATGCGGGGTCTTGTAATCAGACTAAATAATACCATATTCTTTGACTCTGGAAGTGCGGAAATTAAGAAACAAAGTGAGGATACGTTGGTTGAAGTTGCAGGCTTACTGAATACGATTGATAATTATATACGTGTTGAGGGCCATACTGATAACGTTCCTATCAAACGCAGCAACTATCCTTCTAACTGGGAATTATCTACTGCAAGAGCTGTCAATGTTGTAAAGATTTTTATTAATAAATGTAATTTTTCGCCAGACAAGCTAATTGCTGTCGGTTATGGTGAGTTTAAACCTGTGGCAGACAATAATACACCGGAAGGAAGAGCGAAAAACAGGCGTATTGATGTCATTGTACTAAGTTCAAAATACGATAATCTGGAAGAACAGCTAGTGAAATAAATATTTCAATAATATGAAAAACTGCGCGGCATTTATGCCGCGCAGTTTTTTAGGAGGAAATTAAATTTTGCTGCAGTTATGCCTGGTTCTTGAAAGATTCGCAGTCAGTGCATTCCTTTTTTGTAGGATTCTGTTCATGAGTTCCCACTTTAATTCTCTCCAGCGTGCAATAATCTTCGCTTTTTGCATGATAAGCGCAATTATCGATGGAGCATTCGATACATTCGTTCTTTCCGTTTACTAACATGGGTAAACCCTCCTTGATTGATTATTACATCTATATTGTGGTCAAAATCAGCTGAATTATTATGGCAATTTTTTCTTTGGAAGGCCTGTGTTATATTTCCGTTAAACAAAAAGTTAATCAAAAAAATTTTTTGTGTTATTCTCTTTTTCGTCAAAACAGAACAAAATTCGCTGTCAACTATATATGGAGGTGTAGTAATGGATAATTCAAAGCAATATGATCTTATTTACCAACTAGACGGCAGACCACCGTTAAAAGTTGTGGTTCCCCTTGGTCTCCAGCATGTTATGGCAATGTTTGTTGGTAACCTGGCTCCAATTTTTATCCTGACCGGCGCTATGAGCACACAGGATGCACCATTTCCTCCGGAATTACGGATTATGATGATTCAGTGCGCCATGTTTGTATCCGGACTTGCCACCCTTCTTCAGCTTTACCCGCTGAAATTGGGAATCATTCAGGTAGATGCGCGCCTTCCAATCGTTATGGGAACAGCATTTGCATTCGTTCCTACTATGCAGGGACTTGGGGCAAAGCTGCTGGCTGAACAAGTCGCTTTATAAAGATGGTATTAAAGGAAGGCTTAGATGACATAAACAGCCTGATCCTTGCCATTACGCTCGGTCTTGGTTTTGGTGTGGGGAATTTAGCAGATTCAGTTAAGGAAAACTTCCCTGCGGCTCTCCGTTTTATCTTTGCGGAGCCAGTGGCTGCAGTCTGTATCGTAAGTGTTCTGGCTTGTATCTTTTTAAGGCCGCAGGGATCCAAAAAAACCACAGAGAAATAAGCTGCATTCCAACAATTATTATATAAAGAAAAGACCCTGTCCGACAGATAAGCCGGCCGGGTCTTGTTCTGTTTATAGATCATACAGGCTGTTGGAGCCGGGAGGGAGATGTGATATACTGTTAAAAAAGGGAGGGATAAGGATGAAGAAAAAAATCGTGATCACAGGATCCGGGGGCTTCCTTGGAGGAAGAATAGCAGCATATTATGAAAGAGATTATAATGTGATCCGTGTGGGCCACAGGAACTTAGATATTACGGATGAAGAGGCGGTAGGGGAATATATAAAGGATCATAATCCTGATGTAGTGATCCATTGCGCTGCAATATCAAACACCAGGGTATGCGAGGAGAACCGGTTGCTTTCTGAAGCGGTGAACTTAAGGGGATCCGTCAACATGGCCAAAGCATGCAGGGAAAATGGCAGCAGGTTGCTTTTTATGAGCTCGGATCAGGTCTATGGGGGCAGCAGACAAAAAGGACCGAATAAGGAAACGGATGAGGTCCCTCTTATCAATATTTATGGAGCCCACAAAAAGCAGGCGGAGGATAAGATTCTGGAGATTTTGCCTGAGGCAGTCTGCCTTCGACTTTCATGGATGTATGATTTCCCGGTCAGAGGCCTTAAAAGCAACTCAAACCTGCTTACCAATCTGTTAAGTTCCATGGTACAGAACCGCCCCATAAGGCTTTCGGCTTCCGATTTCCGCGGCATTACCTGGGTACAGGAGGTTGTGAAAAATTTAGAGCCGGCTATGGAACTGCCTGGCGGAGTTTATAATTTTGGCGGTGAAAGCACCCTTTCGGCTTATGAAATAGGAAGCAGAGTCTTTCGGATGCTTGATAAAAACGGGAATAGAGGAAGCCTTGTGGTCCCGGATGAAACTGGGGCCGGAGACAATCCCAGAAACTTAACCATGGATTTAGGAAAGCTTAAGTCCCATGGGATCAGTTTTTCTGAAACAGTGGAAGGATTTTCCAGGTGCCTTGAAACAAGTCCTGAATATGTTTATGCCTTAATAGGAGAATCTATTGTCGAATTTTGACGAATTTAATAAAAAACCTTTAAAGCCATTGTCAAAACCGGAAGGAGTATGATATACTCTTTTCGGTTTTTCTAATATATAATACATATTTTATAAGCGAAACTAATAAGTAAAACAGTGCTTTACTGATAGGTAGGGAATAACGGCTAGCGGACAACGATGAGAGCTTGGGAGCCAGGAGGACAGTTCTAATGATACGATTTAAAAATTATGTAAAAGCAGAAAATCTGGAGGAGGCCTTTGCGCTGAATCAGAAAAAGAGCAGTGTCATAGGCGGAGGCATGATGTGGCTGAAGGTACAGAGCCGGGTGAGGATGACTCTGGTGGACTTATCCGGGCTGGGGCTTGATGGGATTGAGGAAAGGGAAGACGAGTTTTCTATCGGTGCTATGTGTACCCTGCGCCAGCTGGAAACCCATGAAGGGCTGAATGCACGCTTTAACGGCATTTTTAAAGAGTGCACCCGTTCGATTGTAGGAGTCCAGTTCCGCAACGGTGCGACCATAGGCGGAAGCGTGTTCGGCCGGTTTGGATTCTCTGATATCATTACCTGCCTTCTGGCCCTTGATACCTATGTGGAACTGTACAAGGGAGGCCTGGTTCCATTGGAAGAGTTTTGCCGGATGAAGAGTGACAGGGATATCCTGATCCGTATCCGTATAAAAAAGGATGGAAGAAGAGCAGCCTATGCATCCCAGCGCATATCAAAGACGGATTTTCCTGTGATCGCCTGCTGTGCGTCCAGAAAGTCTGGGAAGCTCTATGTCTCGGTAGGAGCAAGACCGGCAAAGGCGGAGCTTGTTGTACTTGATGAAACTCAGGATTGTTTAAGAGAAGAACTTGCCAAAAGGGCATCAGAAGGCTTTACCTACGGTACCAATATGAGGGGAAGCGGGGCTTATCGGAAGCATTTGGCTGAAATATATATAAAAAGGCTTTTAGAAGCGCTGGATCAGGAGGAACGGTAAATGGAGATCGAATTTACACTGAATGGAAAAATGAAGTATGAGGAAATCGCAGATGATACCACCTTATTCCAGCTTCTTAGAAGGAAGGGCTGCTACAGCGTGAAATGTGGGTGTGAAACGGAAAACTGCGGGCTTTGTACGGTGCTTGTCAATGGAAAATCAAGATTATCCTGTTCTTTATTAGCTGCCAGGGCAAATGGCTGCGAGGTGGTAACCTTAGAAGGCGTGGAAAAGGAAGCGAAAGCGTTTGGATCCTATCTTGCGGCAGAAGGAGCAGAGCAGTGCGGGTTCTGCAGCCCAGGGCTTATTATGAATGTGCTGGCAATGGAAAGGGAAGAAATCTGTGATGATCAGGGGATAAAAGAGTACCTGGCCGGGAATTTATGCCGGTGCAGCGGATATATGGGACAGCTTCGGGCCATAAAGAATTATTTAAGCAGAGGAGAAAAAAGGGATGAATTATAAAATGCGTACGGTAAATACTTCTGTGAAAAAGAAGGATGCCATGGCCCTTGTGACCGGAAAGCCTGTATATACTGATGACCTGGCTCCCGGAGACTGCCTCATCGTTAAGGTCTTAAGAAGCCCTCATGCCCATGCGCTGATCAAGGAGATCCACAAGGAAAAGGCAGAAAAGGTGGCTGGAATCGCTTGTATCCTGACCTATAAGGATGTTCCCCAGAAGAGATTTACCATGGCGGGGCAGTCCTATCCGGAGCCAAGCCCCTATGACAGGCTGATCCTGGACCAGAGGATGCGCTTTGTTGGGGATGCGGCGGTCATTGTAGCCGGAGAGACGGAAGATGCAGTGGACCATGCCCTGCGCCTTTTAAAGGTGGAATATGAGGTTTTGGAACCGGTACTGGATTTTAAGCAGGCAAAGGATCATCCGGTGTTAATCCATCCGGAGGAGGACTGGCTGAGCCTCTGCCCGGTAGGTGCGGATAATAAAAGAAATTTATGTGCTACAGGCGGTGAAGAGCATGGAAATGTTGATGAGGTATTAAAGCAGTGTGAATATGTGGTGGAACAGGTTTACCATACGAAGGCGAACCAGCAGGCAATGATGGAGACCTTCCGGGCCTATTCTTATCTGGATACTTATGGGCGTCTCAATATGGTGGCATCCACACAGGTCACCTTCCATGTGAGGAGAATCCTGGCTCATGCCCTGGATATTCCAAAATCCCGGATCCGCGTGATCAAGCCAAGGATCGGCGGCGGCTTCGGTGCAAAGCAGACGGTGGTGGCTGAGGTATATCCGGCAATCGTGACAATGAAGACCGGCAGACCGGCTAAAATGATCTACAGCCGGTATGAGTCTCAGATCGCCTCTTCTCCCCGCCATGAGATGGAAGTCCATGTACGGGTGGGAGCGGATAAGAATGGGATCCTGCAGGCAATTGATGTATATACTCTGTCAAATACAGGAGCTTACGGGGAACATGGCCCTACTACAGTAGGATTATCCGGCCATAAGTCCATTCCCCTGTACCGGACGCCGAAAGCCTTCCGTTTTGCATATGATGTTGTTTATACAAACTGCATGTCATCAGGTGCTTACAGGGGATATGGAGCGACCCAGGGAATATTTGCGGTGGAATCTGCGGTTAATGAGCTGGCAGAAAAGATGGGAATGGATTCTGTAAAATTAAGGGAATTAAACATGGTAAAGGAAGGCGATATCATGCCTGCCTACTATGGGGAAATCTTAAACAGCTGTGCCTTAGACCGGTGTATGGCCCGCGCCAAGGAGATGATCCGCTGGGATGAGAAGTATCCCAGGGTTGATATGGGAAATGGAAAGGTGCGGGGCGTTGGCGTAGCCATGGCCATGCAGGGATCCAGCATTTCCGGCGTTGATGTGGCTTCTGTGGAGCTGCGCCTGAATGATGATGGTTTTTACACCCTTATGATCGGTGCTTCCGACATGGGAACGGGCTGTGATACCACCCTGGCCCAGGTGGCGGCTGATTGCCTGGAATGTGATCTTGATGAGATTGCGGTCCATGGAACGGATACGGATGTTTCCCCCTATGATTCCGGTTCTTATGCTTCCAGTACCATGTACTTAACCGGAATGGCTGTGGTAAAGGCCTGTGGAGAAATGCGGGAAAAGATCATAAGAAAAGGTGCCCAGTATCTTGACTGTCCGGAGGATTCACTGGAATTTGACGGAAAGAGGGTCTACCAGCTTTCAGGAGAGCTGGAAATATCCTTAAAAGATATTGGAAACAAGGTCATGTGCTTTAATGAAGATATGCTCACTGCAGGTGCCTGCCATACCTCTCCCGTATCACCCCCTCCTTTTATGGTGGGAATGGCTGAGGTTGAAGTGGATCAGGAGACCGGTGAGGTAGAGCTTTTGGACTATGTGGCAGTTGTGGACTGCGGAACGACCATTAATCCAAATCTGGCCAGGATCCAGACTGAGGGCGGTATCGCCCAGGGCATAGGCATGGCTATGTATGAAGATATTACCTATTCTTCCAAGGGACAGATGCTGCAGAATTCCTTCATGCAGTACAAGCTTCCCACCAGGCAGGATGTGGGCGATATCCGGGTGGAATTTGAAAGCAGCTATGAGCCTACAGGGCCTTTTGGAGCCAAGTCCATTGGGGAGATCGTGATCAATACGCCTTCTCCTGCCATTGCAGATGCAGTCGCCAATGCAGTAGGGGCGAGAGTGAGGGAATTGCCTGTTACGGCAGAAAAGGTGTACTGGGGGATGAAGCGGTAATAGTAAATGATCAGTGCCTGGCCCTTACCATGGCTTGAATAAAAGAGGAATAAAAGAAAAAACGCCGGAAGTCTGGATTCCGGCGCTTTTTTTGTTCCCCTTCTTTTTTCTGAACATATAAGTGATGTCTGTTGATAAAAACAATCATGTTGTGATATAAACAGGTGATTGCATTGAGTATAACAAGGGTGTATGATTGGGAAAGAGAAAGGAGGGAGGGATCTATGGAAGCTTTGATAAGGGCGGAAAAAATCTGCAAGGATTATGATGCAGGTGAGGTCAAGGTCCAAGCTTTAAAGCATGTATCGTTCGAGATTCTCCGAGGGGAATTTATTGTGATTCTGGGGCCCAGCGGGTCTGGGAAAAGCACACTTTTGAATATATTGGGGGGAATTGAAACGGTTACCAGCGGAGCTGTTTATTACGATGGTAATCCTCTTTCCTGGGGAGATTTAAAGAGTCTTACGGCCTATCGCCGGGCTCATGCCGGATTTATCTTTCAGTTTTATAATTTGATGCCGGGACTGACTGCACTTGAGAATGTGCAGCTGGCGGCAGAACTTTCCGAGGATCCTCTGGATCCTGAAACGCTGCTTGGGCAGGTGGGACTTTTAGACAGGGCAAGCCATTTTCCAAGCAGGCTGTCAGGAGGACAGCAGCAGAGGGTGGCTATTGCCAGGGCCTTGTGCAAGAATCCTGATATCCTTCTCTGCGACGAGCCCACGGGGGCCTTGGACAGCAGCACAGGAAGCCAGATATTAAAGCTGTTGTCGGATTTTAACAGACAGTATGAAAAGACGGTGCTTCTGATCACCCATAATGAGAACATTGCGGGGATCGCAGACCGGGTTTTTTATTTTAAGGATGGATGTCTGGAAAAGATCCGTGTCAATGAAAGACCCTTAAAGCCGGAGGAGGTGGTCTGGTAGTGAAAAGCTTCCGAAAGAACGTAGTCCGGTGTGCCAGGCAGAATCCAGGATCTTTTCTGGGGGCAGTTTTCATCATTGCCATTGGCATATTTGTCTATGTGGCCATGATGGACACATTGAGAAATTTAGGGGACCAGGTGCAGCATTACTATGACAGCAGCGCCATGGCTGACGTATTTGCCCAGGTTTCAGGAATCTCTGAGGTGGATCTGGAACGGTTAAAGGAGATTCCAGGGATTGAGGAAGTTTCCGGGAAAATGGCCGTTGATGTAAGGCTGTTTGCCCCTTCCCAGACGGAAATCGTAACGGTGCATCTGCTGTCCTACGATTCCTCGGATTCTTTAAACCGGCTGATGTTAAAAGGGACGGGCGGGGGAAAAGACAGCATTTATCTTGGTAACCGGATGGCCGGATTATATGGATACGGAAACGGAACACCTCTCACCCTTATGATTGATGGAAAAAGCGTGAGATGTGAGCTGGCCGGAACCTGTTACGGGCCGGAATACATATATGCCATTCCTCCCGGCGGAGCCATGATTCCCGATGGAGAGATTTACGACATTGCCTGCATAGAAAAAAACAGGATGGAAGAATTAACGGGGAAAAAGGATTCCATGAATGAGCTTGGATTCCGTTTGGCAAAAGGATATACCTATGAGGATGTGCGATATCAGCTGATGGACCGTCTTTCCGGGTATGGTCTGATTTCTCTTTCTTCTAAGGATAATCAGGCAAGCTATAACATGGTAGAGGGAGAGATCCATGAGCTGTATTCCATGGGAACGGTGCTTCCCATCCTGTTTATGTCGATTTCAGTGTTCATGCTTTATGTAGTATTAAAAAAGATGATAGACCGGGATCAAAGCCTGATTGGTACCATGAAATCTTTTGGAATGAGAGATGGGGAGCTGATTTTGGCATACCTTTATCAGGGGGCTGAGGTGGGGGTTTTAGGTGCTTTGGCCGGAAGCGTCCTGGCGGTTCCCTTTGGCCGTTATATGTTTCTGATGTATGTGGACTTTTTCAATCTGCCGGATACGGTTTATCACAGCTACATGAATACAAGGATAAGCGGCATGGGAATTGCGGTGGGAACCGGGCTTCTGGCGGTTTACCTGGGGGTCAGGGGGATCTTAAAGATCACTCCAGCACAGGCCATGAGGGCGAAGACTCCAGCTTCCGCAGGAAATTTAAGACTGCCCGGTTTTCTGGCCTCCAGGCTTGGTGCTATGGAAAAAATGGGCCTGCGCTCTGTGGTGAGGAATCCTTTTCGCGGTTTTTTGATTATTTTGGCCATTGCCTTTCCTTTTTCCATGTCTTCCGTGCTTTTATCCTTTAAAGGGGTAGCGGATCAGATGTATTTTGACCAGTTCAGCAAGGTACAGACCTATGACATACAGATTTCCCTGGACCGCTATGTGTCCCCCGGCCGCGGGGAGTCGGCAGGGGAAGGAATCAGAGGAGTAGGGAAAAGCGAAGCAGTCATACAAAAGGCAGTGGAATTAAAACACGAAAATTTATCGGAATTTGCCTTGATTTACGGATTGAACCGGGGATCTGACATGTGGCGGATTATGGATCTCTACGGCCGGTTTTATGATCCGCCGGAGGATGGGATTATCATAAACAGCAGGATTTCAGAAAAGCTTCATCTGGAGGAAGGGGATGTTATGGAAGTATCTGTTCCTGGCCTGACGGCGGAAGCGGTGAAGGTTCCGGTAAAAGCTGTCATTAAAGAGAGCCTGGGGGGCGGCTGCTATATATCGGCAAAGGGTTTTTCCCGCTTTTTTGATTCTGTTCCAATGGCTGGAACCGTTCTGTTAAAGGTGGAAATGGGCAGGCTTAGCGAGGTCCGGGAAGAGCTTTTAAAAACCAGCCGGGTGACTTGGATGGTGGATACTGGACGCATCACCCAAAGCTACCGGGACATTATGGGCAGCATGATGGCTATGGTCCAGATGTTTTCCTTTATGGCTGTGTCGGCGGGAGGGATCCTCATTTATAATATTTCCATGATTAATATCAGGGAACGGATCTCAGAGCTTGGAACACTGATCATCATGGGAGGAACGGATAAAGAGATCGGAAGGATTCTCCTGTTTGAACAGGTAGTCTACTTCATTCTGGGAATTGCCTTAGGAGTGTTTGGGAGCCTTGGGGTCAAATATCTTGTGGAGCATTTGGTCATTTCGGATTCCTATACCATTGAACTGGCTATACGACCATCCTGCTATGGGATAGCATTTCTTACCTGTCTTGCAATGGCGGGGGTTTCTTTGCTGGCCCAGACGCGGTTTGTAAGAAGGATAAGACTCACGGATATTTTAAAGGAAAGGGAGTAAGCTTATGAAGATCCGAATGGATGGCAGGAAAAAGAAATTATGCTTTTTAGCTGCAGGAATTGTCCTTGCACTGATCATAGGAAATACTGCAGTGAAAAGTTTTAAGGGAGCTCCGGTGCAAACTGCGGCAGCTTCTTATGAAGCGGTAGAAGACCGTTATACAGAGGAAGGGACCATTACGGCAGGAGGAGAGTACCGTCTGGTTTCAGAGGCATCAGGGCCGGTGAAAGAGGTTAAGGTCAGGGAAAATGATGGTGTGAAGGCAGGAGATATCTTATTTACTGTTGATGAAAGGGACCTATTGCAGGAAAAATCCCTTTGTGAAAGCGCACTGGCAGGGTATAAGGCCAAATTGGAGCAGAGCAGGATCGGGCAGGTGATGACATCTTCGCCTCAGGAATATCTGGATTCCATAAGAGCGGAAGTGTCGGCAAAGGAAGCGGATTATCAGGCCGCAAAAACGCTTGTTGACGCTTCCCAGTCCCTGTATTCGTCCGGCAGCATTTCCAGGATCGAATGGGAGAAAGACAGGGCTTCTTATGAATACGCCTCTCTGGCATGGGAGCAGGCAAAGAGCCGGTATGAGGAGAGCCGCCGGTTTTTAGAGAGCTTAAAGGCGGGAGGCATTGATGAAACAACCATTAACGGAAGGTTTTATGATAGCGTGGAGGAGCAGCTAAGGGCCCAGATCAAATCCCAGGAAACAACGATGGAACAATTGGAAGACAAGTTAAAAAAGTGTGTGGTAACTGCAGACAGAGATGGAGTTATCACATCCCTTCCGGTTAAGGATATGTCTTACATACAGGCAGGGGAAACTGCCGTAACCATTAGCGGGCGTGGAAAGATTCAGGCAGAGTCTGACGTGCTTACCAGCATTGCCCCCTATCTTTCCACGGGAGATAAGGTAACAGTGATCCTGCAGCTTAGGAATCAGGATCAAATGTATGGCGGAACCATAAGTCAGGTCTATGACTATGCGGCCAAAGGGACCTCTGCTCTGGGAATGGATGAATACAGGGTGCATGTGAAAATCGATCTGGATGAGAACATGGATCTGGAAGGAAAGGAAGGGTATGGAGCCAACATCCGTTTCACTCTTTATCAGGGAGAACATAAGCTTGTGATCCCTTCAAGCGCTGTTTTCCAGCTGGATGACCAAAATTATGTGTTTGTGATCAATAATGGAAAAGCAGAAAAGCTTCCGGTGGAAGTCGAATACAAGACCTCATCCCAGGCGGTTATAAAGGAAGGCCTGACTGAGGGGCAGAAAGTCATTGATCATGTGGATTCAGAAGAAATTTATGAAGGGGCGAAGGTGTATGCCGGTTCATAATCCTAAGGAATAAAAGGGCGGCAGCATGGAGTCTCCAATGCTGCCGCCCTTTTTATATGGATTTACTTAATCTTATCGTAGCTGGATTCCTTGATGGTTCCGTCGCTGTTGGTCTTATAGTATTTACCGTCGCCATCCTGAATGTTTGTCTTACTCTTTGCAAGCTTTCCGCTTGTTCCGACTAAGTACTCTTTCTCATTGTATTCCACTACTTTATATTTTTCATCTTTGTCAGCTTTGATGAGTCTTCCCTGTACATAGATGCTGTCATCAGTGATGGAGTTATAACCGGCACCCTTGTTGCTTCCAGCCTTACGGAAGTTGTAGGTGTATTTCTCGCCGTCAATATCAATGGTTGTCTTGCCGGTTGCCATAGCGCCTTCCTTAGGAGATGTACCGAAGTAGTAAACCTCTGCTGCATCATCTGCTGCAGGGAAATCGCTTTCAGTTTCGATCTCGTCGTAGGTCGCGATGGTCTTACCTGATTCAAAGGTCAGCTTATAAAGGCCCTGAAGCATTTCACCCTTTTCGTTGAATGCATAGCTTAAGCCGTTAATGGTCTTGATCTGGCTTGTTGTCAGCTGTCCGTTGGTGGAAGCGTAGAACCAGTATTCTGTACCGTCATCATAAGCTTCCTGATCAACCTCTGCACCAGGAACGGTCTTGAACCAGCCTTTTGCAAGCCAGCACTGTTCTGGGAGATTGTAATATTGGTTTGCATTGCTTGCTGTTGAAGCGGATGCCATCTCATACCACTCGGATTCAGCAGCTCCGTTTTCATTGAAACGGTATTTCTGGCCGTTGATGGTTTTGGTGGTATCCTTTACCTTCTTGCCGTTGGTACCGAAATAGA
The DNA here is from genome assembly GCF_002797975.1 of [Clostridium] celerecrescens 18A. Classification (NCBI taxonomy): domain Bacteria; kingdom Bacillati; phylum Bacillota; class Clostridia; order Lachnospirales; family Lachnospiraceae; genus Lacrimispora; species Lacrimispora celerecrescens. Next base: position 5,076,470 of record NZ_PGET01000001.1, read on the forward strand.
ACCAGTAAGCTCCATTAAAATTGTCTTTTTCATTTTCTGAATCTTCTACTTCAATGGATTTCCAGCCATTCGCCTGAGCACCGTCAGAGGAATCGCCTAAGTAATAGGTTCCGTCCTTCCAAGCGTCGTCTCCGGTCTGGCGTGTGGAGTCTTCATTGACCCAGCCAAACAGCATTCTGCCTTCTGAATCAAAGGAATAGTTATGGGACTCTCCGTTAGCAACCTTTATGGATTTAAAGGAGGTCTTGCCGGAAGTAGAAGCTTTAAATGCTTTTCCGTTGCTTCCAAAATAGTACCAGTAAGTATCAGGAGCATCTTCTTCATCCTGGTCGGCAGTAACTTCACGCCATTCATTTGTCACCATGGCTCCTGATGAGTTTACATAATAGTAATTGTCATCGGATTCAATTAAGCTACTGGTAGCCATTTCGCCATCTTCATTCAGATAGAACCAATTGTCTCCAGATTTGCGCCAGGATTCGGTAGTTACGTCTCCATTGGAATCGTAGTATACCCAGGTGTCATTTTCCTGTGACCAACCCTGTGCGGCGAAGGAGGTCATGGATGCACCTATGGTAAAAATCGCTGCAGCGCAGGGAATAAGCCATCTAAGTTTCTGTTTTCTCATGTTTGTTCTCCTTTCATAAGAACCCTTTTTGTTAACTTTGTCAGCAGGTCTTGCTGATGGAATGACTTTAAACCATGGAGTAGGTCTAAGGTCAAGTGATGTAAAAAAGGCGTAAGAATGCGTAAGAAAAGTCGGAGAATTTAAGAAAACTGTAATCTCACCATATTCTGGAAGCTATTCCTGGGTCTGGAAATAGTGAATTGAAATCAGAGATGGCCTGGGCTAAAAAGAGCAGAAAAATAAAAAAAAGAGACAGGAATTCCTATCTCTTATGCAATAATCATACCATAAAATTGACTTTTTTTCAAGTCTTGTTATTTTGCCCAGTCTGGAGTAGACTTTGTATTTATCAGAGGATTGGAGGGTTTTTTATGGATGATGGGAAGTGGCTACAGACTGCAAACGACGGATTTCAGATTGCCAGGGTAAAAGCGGCCAATGATTATACAAAAAGGTTTGGCCTTGTTTTAACGGATGAGGAGGCATCTCTGTTGATCGGGGAGAGGAAAAATGCATTAAAGGAACAGGAACGGGTGGAATTCGGGGAGGGCATCCTTCCGAAACTGATTTTTGCATTTTGCGATTCCCCGTATATTTATCAGGATAATTACGTGGATTCCCTGGGAAGACTTCAGGATATGTTCTACCTATATAAAAATGAATCATTGGATGAAATTACCGATGATGAACTGATCGAATTTATGAAGGACCAGTTTGACGGACCATGCCAGGGCTCTCTTGATCATCTGGAGGACACTGGATTGGAGGCTTTTGCCAGACGCATCCGCTTGGGATTAGATCTGTATGAGGAAGAAGACGATGAGTTTTGAGACGGAAGAGTTAATGCCAATCGTAGCAGAATTAGCAGATAAGTATACGGGAAAGGAAAGTACTTCCATTACCTATGAAAAAGCGAGGCAGCTCATGGAAGCTGTTTTGTACTGTATCCATGAGTACGAAGGAGATGGGGAAAAAGGGCAGGAGCTTCTCTCTATGGATGGGAAGTCTGTGGCAAAAAGGGCCTATAGCCTGGGATATGAGGCGGTTCAAAAGAAAGTGAAGGAAACCCAGATTCTGTATAACAAAATAATACCGGATTTTAAGTATTATGAAAACCGGTGTTATTACGATACGTTTGCCAAAGGAATCTCCTCCTTCTTTTTGTATTATGATCCCCGTTTTCAGCCTCAGAATCATATACTTACGCTGGATTATCCGGTTTTGTATCCAGTGTATACTTTGCAGGGAATTGACGCTATAAGCGCTTTTGTAAAATGTGTCAGTCTGGAACAGGTTTTCCTTGGGAAATTACCGGATGAGTATGTTCTTCATGTGCTGAGGGCCTATTCCCCGGATCAGGGGGAACTGATCATCAACCTTGCAGGAATTGTACTGCGGAATATTCTGGGCTGTCTAATGGCAGGTAAGAGAGTTAACACACAGAGATATACCCCATGGGAACTGGAACGGCTGATAAATTATGTTAACCGAAACAACACGGTTTCATTGGAACAGGAGATGAAGGGACTGGTTGATGAACTGCTTCAGTCCGGGTATGATGGACTGGAAGAATTGGGGGATTATCTAAAGACCGATCTGCATGATTTTTGCTACGAGCTGAGAAATGCAGTGAAGAACCAGTGCGTGAATTCCATTCTGGCCATATAATCAAAAAGCAGAGGGAAACTTTTGAATTTCATGACTCCATAGAAGTTCCTTCATATGCAAAAGAGCAGGCTTGTTGTTCAGTGACCGCCTCCAGAATATAGCCATGCAGGGGCTGTCAATAGAAAGATATGAATCATAGAATGTACGCAAATGAAGGGAAATATAAAAATACCGGGAAGATGGTTCGTCTCTTCCCGGTATCTATTTATTACACCGTTTCTGATGGATTTTCCCCTCTGCGCATATTTTTCTGGGCGGTGGAGAGCATCAGCTTGATACGGTTTAACTGGTTTACTTCGCTTGCGCCGGGATCATAATCCACGGCAATGATATTGGAATCAGGATAAGCTTTCCGCAGCTCCTTAATGACGCCCTTTCCAACGATGTGGTTGGGGAGGCAGCCAAAGGGCTGGGTGCATACGATATTGTTGGTGCCGCTGTGGATCAGCTCCAGCATCTCTCCGGTCAAAAACCAACCTTCGCCGGTCTGGTTTCCGATGGATACAAATTCCTTAGCCATATCCGCCAGATTTCCGATGTGGGCCGGGGCTGTGAAGTGTTTGCTCTTTAACAGCTCCTTCTTTGCAGTCCTGCGGAAATATTCCAACAGGGAGATTCCCATATTGGACAAGGCTGCGGTGGTCTTTTTGCCGCCTAATTTCTGGGCCTTAAAGTTATTGTTGTAAAAGCAGTATAAAAGGAAGTCCATCAGGTCCGGCATAACGGCTTCTGCGCCTTCTGATTCCAGCAGCTCTACAATGTGATTGTTAGCAAGAGGTGAAAACTTAACAAGGATTTCTCCTACGACTCCTACCTTGGGCTTCTGAACGGCAGTTCTTGGAAGATTGTCAAAATCCCTGATAATTCCCTTTATGTTACGGGAGAATGTCATCATGTCCGGGGATTTCCTGGACAGGGATTCGATGCACACCTCTTTCCATTTGTCATGAAGGGAATTGGCTGAACCGGGTACCTTCTCATAGGGGCGTGTTGCATATAACACTCTCATAAAGACGTCGCCGTATACCACTGCCTGCATGGCCTTTGTCAGCATGGGCAAAGTGATGGTGAATCCAGGGTTCGACTCCATGTTGTTTGCATTGACGGAAATGACCGGGATATGCCCCATATCTGCTTTCTCCAGGGCGCGCCTGATGAAGCCGATATAATTGGAAGCCCGGCATCCGCCTCCGGTCTGGCTCATGAATACCGCAGTGCGGTCTAAATCGTATTTACCGGAAAGAAGTGCATCCATGATCTGGCCTACCACGATTAGGGACGGGTAGCAGGCATCGTTGTTTACGTATTTTAATCCGGTATCTACGGCAGAGCGGTTGTCGTTTTGAAGGACCTCCACCCGGTAGCCAAAGGAACGGATGGCTGGTTCAATCAAATCAAAATGTAAGGGAGACATCTGAGGGCAGAGGATGGTGTAATCCTTCTTCATCTCTTTGGTAAACATAATCCGATGATAAGCGCTGGTGACCACCTTTTGCTCGTAGTGGCGTTTGTCGCGCACCCGCAGTGCCGCAATCAGGGAGCGGATACGGATCCTGGCAGCTCCCAGGTTATTGACCTCATCGATCTTTAAAACCGTATAGATCTTGCCGGAGCCGGTTAAGATGTCATTAACCTGGTCTGTAGTAACTGCATCCAGACCGCAGCCAAAGGAATTCAGCTGGATCAAGTCAAGGCGGCTCTCTTTTTTTACGAGAGCGGCGGCCCGGTAAAGTCTTGTATGGTACATCCACTGGTCAGTAACCACCAGAGGGCGTTCAATTTCAGCCAGATGGGAAATGGAATCCTCCGTAAGCACCGCAAAACCATAGAAAGTGATAAGTTCCGGGATTCCGTGGTTGATTTCCGGATCCACGTGATACGGGCGGCCAGCCAGCACGATACCATGCCGGTCGTTGTCTTCCAGCCACTTTAGAGTTTCCTCGCCCTTTTTCTCCATATCGGACCTGGAAGCCATAAGCTCTTCCCAGCCCTTCCTGGCGGCGGCTGCAACTTCAGAAGCCGGAATCTGGAATTCCTTTACAAATACCTCTGTTAAGCGTCCGACAAGTATTTCTTCGTTGGTAAATGCCATGAACGGGTTTAAAAAGCGGATATTTTCCGATTTAATACCTTCTACGTTGTTCTTGATGTTCTCCGCGTAGGAGGTGACAATGGGGCAGTTAAAATGGTTTCCTGCATCGGGGGTTTCATTCCGTTCATAGGGAATGCAGGGATAAAATATGGTTTTAATTCCCTGCTTGATCAGCCATTCAATATGTCCGTGGGCGATCTTTGCCGGATAACATTCCGATTCGCTTGGTATGGATTCAATGCCCAGCTCATAGATCTTTCTGGTGGACTGAGGGGATAGCACGGTCCGGAATTTCAATTCCTTAAAGAAAACAGCCCAGAAGGGGTAGTTTTCATACATGTTCAAGACTCTGGGAATGCCGATGGTGCCCCGCTCTGCAAGATCCGGGCTAAGGGGCTCGTAATCAAACATACGGCGGTTTTTATAATCAAAGAGGTTTGGTATTTCCCTCTTTGCCTTTTCCTTGCCAAGGCCTCGTTCACAGCGGTTTCCCGTAATAAACTGGCGCCCTCCGTCGAAACGGTTAACGGTAAGCACACAGTTGTTGGTACAGCCCTTGCACCGGGCCATGGAGGTTTCATAATGCAGCCCAAGAATTTTATCCAGGCTCAGCATGGTGGTTGTTTTGGATTCCTCATAGCGTTCTCTCGCGATAAGAGCAGCGCCAAAGGCTCCCATGATACCTGCAATATCAGGCCTGATGGCTTCGCAGCCTGCAATCTTTTCAAAGCTTCTTAAAACGGCATTGTTATAGAAGGTACCGCCCTGGACTACCACATGCTGGCCCAGATCAGAAGCATTTGTAATTTTTATTACTTTAAACAGGGCGTTTTTAATGACTGAATAAGCAAGCCCTGCAGAAATATCGGATACTTCGGCCCCTTCCTTTTGGGCCTGCTTTACGTTGGAATTCATGAATACCGTGCATCTGGTCCCTAAGTCGGTTGGGTTCTTGGCAAATATGGCTTCCTGTGCAAAATTCTCAACCTGGTAGTTCAGAGAGTTGGCAAAGGTTTCGATAAAGGAGCCGCAGCCCGAGGAGCATGCCTCGTTCAGCTGAACGCTGTCTACGGTGCCGTTTTTAATGCGGATGCACTTCATGTCCTGCCCGCCGATATCCAGGATGCAGTCAACCTTTGGTTCAAAGAAGGCTGCCGCATAGTAGTGGGAGATGGTCTCCACCTCTCCTTCATCAAGCAGGAATGCTGATTTTAAGAGGGCTTCTCCGTATCCTGTCGAACAGGACCATACGATCTGGCTGTCTTTTGGCAATTGTTCCTTGATTTCACTCATGGCCCGGATCGCTGTTGCAAGCGGGCTTCCGTTGTTGCTGCTGTAAAATTTATATAACAGGGTGCCGTCTTCGCCTACAAGAGCCACCTTTGTGGTGGTGGAGCCTGCATCGATGCCTAAAAAGCATTTTCCATGGTAGGTGGTTAAATCACTGGTTTTAACGCAGTGGCTGTTATGGCGGTCTATGAATGCGTCGAAATCAGCCTGATCTGCAAACAGGGGTTCCATGCGCTTTACTTCAAATTCCATCCGGATGCCGGAAGATAAGCGGTTGATCAGCTCCTCCAGGGAGCTGTCCCCTTCTTGATTTTCCTCTGCATTCATGGCCGCACCAATGGCAGCAAATAAGTGGGAATGCTCCGGAGCGATGATCTCATCTCCCGATAAATGGAGGGTGCGGACAAATGCCTTCTGAAGCTCCGGAAGGAAATGGAGCGGGCCGCCTAAAAAGGCTACATGGCCCCTGATGGGCTTTCCGCATGCCAGACCGCTGATGGTCTGATTCACCACCGCCTGAAAAATGGAAGCGGCAAGGTCTTCCCTGGTAGCCCCTTCATTGATGAGCGGCTGGATGTCCGTTTTAGCAAATACGCCGCAGCGTGCGGCAATGGGGTAAATGGCCTTATAATTGGCCGCATATTCATTTAAACCGGAGGCATCGGTCTGTAAAAGCGCTGCCATCTGATCGATAAAGGACCCGGTGCCACCGGCACAGATCCCGTTCATACGCTGGTCAATGCCGCCGGTGAAGTAAATAATTTTTGCATCTTCTCCGCCGAGTTCGATTGCCACGTCGGTCTGTGGGGCATAATCCTTAAGAGAGGTTGCGACCGATACCACCTCCTGAACAAAGGGAACCTTTAAATGCTTGGACAGAGTTAATCCACCAGAGCCTGTGATGGCAGGGCGTAATTCCATAGGGCCCAACTTATCAAAGGCCTTCTTTAAAAGGCCTGCCAGTGTTTCCTGTATGTTTGCAAAATGCCGCTCATAATCAGCGAATAAGATCTCATGGTCATTATTTAATACAGCTATTTTAACCGTTGTGGAACCAATATCAATTCCTAATGTGTTATATGTAATCATATGTGCGGGGTATCCCCTGCCTCCTTTTGTGTAAAAGTAAGTTGCTGACTCACCGAACATCAGTTTAACATAAAATAAGAAATAATACAATTGCCATAACATGCTAAAAAAATGTTAAATCTAGTAAAATTTGTTTAAGTTAACGAAAAGGGGTTCCTTTTCATTTGACAAAAATGGCCTGGGAAATTATAATGTATAAGTCAAAGTCTGCCAACGTTTATTTAGATTTTTCAGTGAAAGAGAGAAATGCTATGATTCAGATTTATAAAACAGAAGACGGCCTGATTCAGCAAAAGGATGAGCTTTCTCCCGGTTCCTGGATCGCCCTTACAAATCCTACTGCCACAGAGATCCTGGAAATCGCCAATACCTGTAAAATCGATCCCGATGACTTAAGGGCTCCTCTTGATGAGGAAGAACGTTCCCGTATCCAGACGGAGGATCATTACACGCTTATCCTGGTAGACGTTCCCACCATAGAGGAACGCGGCGGCAAGGACTGGTATGTTACCATACCAATGGGTATCATAACAACTGAAGATGCAATCATTACAGTCTGTCTGGAGGACACTACAGTTCTTAATGCATTTATGGACGGCAGGGTGAGGGATTTCCACACCTATATGAAAACCCGGTTTATCCTGCAGATTCTTTATAAGAATGCATCTTTGTATCTGCAATATTTAAGGATTATAGACAAAAAGAGCGGGGAGGTGGAAGAGAAGCTTCATAAATCCACTAAGAACCGGGAACTTATCGAGCTTTTGGAGCTGGAAAAGAGCCTTGTATACTTTACCACATCTTTACGCTCCAATGAGATGGTGCTTGAAAAACTGATGAGAAACGAAAAAATCAAGAAGTACCCTGAGGATACGGAGCTTTTGGAGGATGTCATTGTAGAGAACAAGCAGGCGATCGAGATGGCAAACATCTACAGCGGGATTTTAAGCGGTACCATGGATGCTTTTGCTTCCGTCATATCCAATAACTTAAATATTGTAATGAAGTTTCTGGCAACCATAACCATTGTTATGTCCATACCAACTATGGTGGCAAGCTTTTACGGAATGAATGTTAATTCCCTTGGCATGCCTTTTGCGGATAATCCTCATGGCTTTATCATCGTTTTAGGTCTGACGCTGGCCCTGACGCTGATTGTAGCGTGGATTTTTTCTAAAAAGGATCTGTTTTAGCTTTAGCAGTAAAGAGGAAACACCCTGTGGGTATACCTTTATGCCCAAAAGGCATGGGCAGAAATGAGGAAACACCCTGCGGATATACCTTTATGCCCAAAAGGCATGGGCAGAAATGAGGAAACACCCTGCGGGTATACCTTTATGCCCAAAAGGCATGGGCAGAAATGAGGAAAGCATGAAGTTTTTTTATAATTTTGAACACAGATTCAGAAAGTATGCGATTCCGAATCTGATGTACTATATCATCGGTATGTATGGTGTGGGACTCTTAATGGAGATGCTTGCACCGGGATTTTACTGGCAGTACCTGTCCCTTGACGCCGGGAAGATACTTAGCGGCCAGGTGTGGAGAATAGCCACTTTTATGATTTACCCGCCGGGAGGCGGCACGTTCTTAAGCCTGATCAGCATGTATTTGTATTACATGCTGGGAGTAAACTTAGAGAGGATCTGGGGAGCATTCCGTTTTAACGTCTATTTCTTCATGGGAGTCATCGGTCATGTTGCGGCGGCGCTGATCGTGTATATTTTCATGGGAAAGACGGTATATCTGACAACGGAATTTCTCAATTATTCCCTGTTCTTTGCCTTTGCCGCCACATTTCCGGATTTGGAATTCCTTTTGTTTTTCGTGATTCCTATAAAAGCCAAATGGCTGGCCATCTTTAACGGAATTTATTTCCTGTATGGCTTTATCACTGGTAATATAGCGACCAGAGTCACGATATTCATGTCCTTATTGAACTTCATCATCTTTTTTATTTTGACACGGAATTTAAGCCGGTTCAATCCGAAAGAGATCAGGAGAAAGCAAAATTTTAATAAGCAGATGAAGATAAAACCCCAGGGCTGGACACACCACCGGTGTGCCGTTTGCGGGCGGACCGAAAAAGACTCCCCAAACCTGGAATTCCGTTATTGTTCAAAATGCGAAGGCAGTTATGAATACTGTTCTGAGCATTTGTATACACATAAACATGTAACACCGTCCAACCCCACAACCGGTGATACGACCAACTAGCTACGGAGGATAACGATGAAGAGAACCAAGATTATTTGCACCATGGGACCTAATACCAACGATTACGCAATGATGAAGGCACTTGCCGAGCACGGCATGGATGTTGCCAGATTCAACTTTTCACACGGTGATTACGAGGAGCAGAAGATGCGCCTTGATTTACTGAAGAGCATCCGTGAGGAACTTGATCTTCCGATTGCAGCGCTACTTGATACAAAAGGACCGGAGATCCGTACCGGACTTTTGAAGGATGGCAAAAAGGTGAATCTGAAAGAGGGAGAAATCTATATCCTGACAACAGAGGAAATCGTTGGAGATGAAACAAAAGGACATATAAACTATGGTGGCCTGAATGAAGATGTAGTCCCAGGAAACCGTATCCTCATTGACGATGGCCTGATTGAACTGGAAGTCATCGAGGTAAAGGGCAAAGAGATTACGTGCAAGATCATTAACGGCGGTGAGCTGGGAGAGAGAAAAGGCGTCAATGTTCCTAATGTTAAGGTAAAGCTTCCGGCACTTACAGATAAGGATAAAATGGATATAAAGTTTGGTATCGAGCAGGGCTTTGATTTCATTGCAGCTTCCTTTGTGCGTACCGCTGATGCCATTAACGAAATAAAGAAAATCCTGGATGATCATGGTTCCAATATGGCCGTAATTGCCAAGATCGAAAACGCAGAAGGCATTGAAAACCTGGATGATATCATCGAAGCCAGCGACGGCATCATGGTTGCCCGCGGCGACATGGGAGTTGAGATCCCGGCCCAGGAGGTTCCGTTCATCCAGAAGCGAATCATCGAAAAATGTAACGAGGCCTGCAAACCTGTTATTACGGCAACCCAGATGTTAGATTCCATGATCCGCAATCCCCGCCCAACCAGAGCAGAGGTAACGGACGTGGCTAATGCAGTTTATGACGGAACGGATGCTGTAATGCTTTCCGGCGAAACCGCTATGGGTAAATATCCGGTTGAAGCTCTTTCCATGATGGCGTCCATCGTAGAGGAGACAGAAAAGCATCTGGATTACAGCGCATACAGAGAGCGCAAGGTTTCTGCTGTTAATGTGCATAATGTATCCAATGCTGTATGTTATTCTTCTGTTGCCACTGCCCATGATCTGGGAGCCAGAGTAATTGTTGCTCCAAGCATCACCGGCTTCACGACAAGACTGTTATCCAAATGGAGACCGGAAAGCCTGATCATCGGCCTGTCACCAAGTGCTTCTGCCCTTCGCCAGATGCAGTTATACTGGGGCGTAAAGCCATTCCATGGAAAGCGTGCGGAGTCCACGGACGTTTTGATTTATTCCTCCATGGAGCTGTTAAAGTCAAAAGGCATTGTCAAGGAAAATGAAACGGTAGTGGTAACTGCCGGTGTAGTAAATCCGGTAAGAAAAAATGAGCCGGCAGCTCATACCAACATCATGAGGATCGTAACCGTAGATTAAGGGATGCCCGTGAGTAAGTAAAAACGCAGGATCTGCAAGCGTGCATTGCGGATTGCCCCTTCTATGAATAATTATACAAAAAAGTGTAGACAAAGGAGTCTATCCCCGGTACAATGTAGCTTACAGCAGATGTGCCGGAGACAGGCTCTTTTTGCATATGGTAAGCTACGAGAGGAGAGGAAAGCTATGGACAAGAGACCATTTGTTACTAAGGAAAAGTTAGAAGAAATCGTGAGAGAATATCCAACACCTTTTCATTTATACGATGAAAAGGGAATCAGGGAGAATGCCCAGAAGTTAAAGGAGGCGTTTTCCTGGAATAAAGGGTACCGGGAGTATTTTGCGGTAAAGGCCACGCCCAACCCATTTATCCTGAATATTTTAAAGGATCATGGGTGCGGAGCAGACTGTTCATCCATGACAGAGCTTATGATGTCTGATTGCCTTGGCTTTACCGGTTCTGATATCATGTTTTCGTCCAATGACACGCCTGCCGAGGAATTCCAGTATGCGGACAAAATCGGCGGTATCATCAATCTGGATGATATCACTCATATTGATTTTCTTAAAAAAGCCATCGGGCATATTCCGGAGACCATCAGCTGCCGTTATAATCCGGGCGGCATATTTAAGATCAGTAATGACATTATGGATAATCCGGGAGACTCCAAATATGGGATGACGACCGAGCAGATGTTTGAGGCCTTCCGTATATTGAAAAGCAATGGAGCCAAAAACTTCGGAATTCATGCATTTTTAGCAAGCAACACGGTAACCAATGAATATTATCCTCTTCTTGCAAAGGTGCTTTTCGAGCTTGCGGTAAAGCTTAAAAAGGAGACGGGAGCCCATATCTCTTTCATAAACTTATCAGGTGGGATCGGAATCCCTTACCGTCCGGGGGAAGAGTCCAATGACATCAAGGCCATCGGTGAAGGGGTCAGAGCCGTATATGAAGAAATTCTGGTGCCGGAAGGAATGGGAGATGTGGCTATTTACACAGAGCTTGGACGCTTCATGCTGGGACCTTACGGCGGACTGGTAACAAGGGTCATTCATGAGAAGCATACCCACAAGGAATACATCGGCGTGGATGCCTGTGCAGTTAATTTGATGAGACCGGCCATGTATGGGGCATATCATCATATCACTGTTATGGGGAAAGAGGGTGAGGTGTGCGGCCATAAATATGATGTGGTGGGCTCTCTCTGTGAAAATAATGACAAATTCGCCATTGACCGGAACCTGCCTGAGATATCCGTAGGCGATCTGCTTTTCATACACGATACGGGAGCTCATGGTTTTGCCATGGGATATAATTATAACGGGAAATTAAAGTCTGCGGAGCTGCTCTTAAAAGAAGATGGATCCGTTCAGATGATCCGCAGGGCCGAAACGCCCAGGGATTATTTTGCTACCTTTGATTTTTGCGATGTGCTGAAGGATATGAAATATTAATATTTTCGTAAGAAATTATATAGGAAGGAGAGATGGTTTCCGGTGATTCAGGAAACTTCTCTCCATTTTTTATTTACAAACCGTGTATTTTCTTAATTTGGGCAGAAAAATCCCTGTGCCACATGACACAGGGGAGATTTTTCTTAGGATTTTCGGATTTCAAAAAGGGTGAAAGGATAATTGATACATTGTGCATTTCTTATGGTATTAGTATAACACACCGACTCTAGAAAAGTTTGTATATTGTTTGAATAGATTATGAAGATTTTCTTAATTCAATCTTTGCGTAAAAAAATCAGATCTAGTTAAAGCTGCAAAAAAAATCAGGACTCGCTTTGGACCTCCCATAAGCCTGTTTTTTACCTCATAAGCAGGAGTGCGGATTGCAAATATTCGATTGACTCTATTTTTTATATATAGCACGAAATAACAAGCTAAAGAAAATGTGACTTGCAGCAAGAGCTAGTTAAATAAGAAAAAAACATCGAAATTTGTAGGTGATATGTTCTTTCTTTCAAAAATTCTTGGTATATAATATTAGTATGGAGGTGAGAGATATAATGGGTAGATCTTGGCATTTATTTCCTGGTACTTTCAGAAATAAGAGTATAAGGAATTGTTTAAGAGGACTGGAGAGTAATGAAGATTATACAATATTTTATGATGATGGAATTTTCCAGTTTGAAAGGAAAAGAGGAAGTAAAAAAATTGTCTGTGAGATTAGTGTAGGTGCGTTTTATGACATTTGTAATGGCTTATATGATAAAACGGAGATTAATAATCGAATAAATGATTTTATTCTGCAGCAATTATATCTAAAAGGTGTTGAATTAGAGTAGCTATTGGTTGAAGGGTGCTTATTTCCTGTTCCTATCCTTTTACATAACAATGAACCCTCTATGTTGGTTTTATTCAACATAGAGGGTTCATTTCAATTCCGGGCCCGGCAGAAAACATCTAGAAAAGTATGGAGCGTGCCAGTCTGGTGAGCACTTCCTCGCATCTTAAGATATCTTCACAGGGGACAAATTCATCCGGTTTATGGGCCAGTTCCAGATCACCGGGACCATAGGACATGCAGTTGGGATTGTGAAGCTTTCCTGCGATGACGGCAGTGTCGGTGTACCCGGGAAAATAGGAGACAGGGACCGTCTTTCCTGTGGTTTCCTCTGCTGCGGCTTTCAGGGCTTTTAATAAATAGGAGCTTTCATCCTTTTCAATAAAAGGCCTGTCTCCTGTGATCTCATAAGAAGAGGTGATCCCTGGAACAGCGATCGCAGCTTCCCGGATGGCCTGTTCCACAATGGAGATGGCAGCAGCTGTATCTGTGGGAGGTACCAGGCGCATATCGATCCAGACTCTGCATTGGTCGGGAACCACATACGGGCGGTATCCTCCTTCGATCTGGCCGAATGTAACGGTAGATATGCCCAGATCCTCATGAGAGGGGCATTCTCCGATCCGCCGGCGTATGGAAGATATGATCTCGGCCATGGCGGCAATGGCGTCGGCCCCCTTCCAGGGAGTGCTTGCATGGGCGGTCACTCCGGTAACGGTAACTTCAAACCAGGTACGCCCTTTATGAGCAACCTGGATCTGTCCGTTTGTTGGCTCTGTATCCAGGACAAAGCTTTTTTCCGTCACCCAGCCTTCTTTTATCACATCCTCAACTCCCCGCATGAAATCCTCTTCATCAACAGTACCGATGAAAACAAAGGAATGCCTGGGGATTTTTCCGGAAGCTGCCTCCTCTGCCATGGCGGAAAAGGCGGAGAGGGCGCAGGCCAGTCCGGATTTCATGTCACAGGCTCCCCGGCCATAGATCCTTCCATTTATAACCTCCGCTCCAAGAGGGTCGGTTGTCCAGCCCTCTCCAATGGTTACCGTGTCCATGTGGCAGATATAAACAAGGGCAGGGTCGTCGATTTCTCCTTTGATTTTTGCCATAATATTATAACGGCCCGGCAGGACCTCTTTTTTGATGACAGGGACAGACAGGGAGGATAGCCGGCTAAAGATATATTCGGCAATATTTTTTTCGTATGCACCGGGATCCGTACTGTCGATGCGGATCAGGTTCTGTGTCAGCAAAGTGGCATCGGATCGATGATTTTCCATAATGATAATCTCCTTATATGTATTTTATATCCATTATAGGAACAGACAAGTAGAAAGTAAATGGTATTTGACTAAAATCTCTTTTGTATTTTAGAGGAAAAGAAACCACATGAGCCAATTCGGAATATCCTAATAAAAAAGGAATCAGGTAACGGACTGTGAATCATGTGAGAGAAGCGGTACACTGTGAAGCTGCCCATCGTATGGGCTATACAGGGCGTGGGATTGGAGTTGCAGTTCTCGATACGGGGATTTATCTTCATGAGGACTTTGAACATAGAATGGCGGCTTTTGTAGATATTGTACACCGCAGAAGGGACACCTATGACGATAACGGTCATGGGACTCATATATCAGGAATCATAGGAGGCAGCGGCATCGCTTCCGGAGGAATGTATATGGGCATTGCACCAGAGTGTCATATCATTATGCTTAAGGTATTGGATAAAAAAGGAAACGGCTATGCCTCCGATGTGCTGGCCGGACTTAAATGGATTCGCGATAACAGGGAAAGGTATGGGATCAGGATTGTAAATATTTCCGTTGGTTCCTTTTCGAAAAAGGGGATGACAGAAAATTCTGTTCTTGTGCGTGGAGTAAATGCGGCATGGGATGACGGGCTGGTGGTCTGTGTGGCCGCAGGAAACATGGGACCGGGCATGAATACGATCACGACTCCGGGTATCAGCCGGAAGGTGATTACTGTGGGGTGCTCAGATGACTATAAAGAGGTAAATGTAATGGGAAACCGGATGATCGATTATTCCGGAAGAGGTCCCACCGGTGCCTGCATCTGCAAACCGGAAATCATCGCTCCGGGGGCAGGAATTATCAGTTGCGCCAACGAATCAGGGCAATACCTTGCCAAAAGCGGAACCTCAATGTCGACACCTCTGGTTTCAGGGGCGATTGCGCTTCTTCTTCAGAAATATCCCTATATGACCAACCGGGATGTGAAACTGATGCTAAGAGAGCGGGCAGTGGATCTGGGTCTTCCCATAAATCAGCAGGGCTGGGGGATGCTTGATGTTGAGAGGCTATTGATGTAATAGAGGAGCATAAGTATATCAGGGCTTCTGGGGGAAAGTTTGTCCCGCAGAGGCCCTGATTTGTTTGAGAGTTGTTGTTAAAAAGGATATGCCGCTTTCTACGGCAGCCAGTAAATTTATAGACTTGATAGGTGTATAAAGTTTCAAAGCAATCTATTCCCCTTGTCCTGACTGGCAGCATATAAACGTATCCGCATACAGAGTGCCGGGGCTGTGTGGCAGCGGTATATCACGTTCGGGAAATAAAACATTGTGCGAGCCATATATTATAAGGGGACCATGCATAAATTTATGTGTCCCAATAATAAGGAGAGTAACAATAAAATATATAAAGAACCAGAAAGCCGTGTTTATCCGGATTATTTTGGTATAGCACGGTTTTTTCTTTGACTTAGCTTATTGCAGGGTAGTTAATAAAGTGGTTTAAGACTTCCATTCACCCATATGCATAAAGCGAAGACGTAACTGTATTTGAGCGGCCTGGGAGTATTCGATATACCGTATGATGTGGCCTGATTCAGATTGACATTATTACAAAATAGTACTTGCACCTCCAATCCTCCTATGCTATAGTAAATTAACAGTAAGAAAGCAGATTGTCATTCTCTTCAACTTTCAGGCATTTCGCCAAAAATTTCCTATTGAATTTATTAAAACGAATTTTTTTGCTGCACAGGTCAGGAGTGTGATGCGTATTGAGCTCAGAAGTATAAAATTCTGGTTGACATTTGCCCGGAAGTATACTATGATTATAAACAGAAAAAGAACATTTGTTCGCGTCGGAGGATAATATGAATAAAGATGATAAGCTAAAGGCGCTTGATGCCGCCCTTACTCAGATAGAAAAGGCATATGGAAAAGGCTCTGTAATGAAGCTGGGCGACTCAGGCACAAATATGAACGTAGAGACCATACCTACAGGGGCATTGAGCCTTGATATAGCCCTAGGCCTGGGAGGAATTCCAAAGGGAAGGGTTGTGGAGATCTACGGACCGGAATCCAGTGGTAAAACAACTGTTGCCCTACATATGATCGCAGAGGTTCAGAAGAGAGGCGGCATCGCAGGATTTATTGATGCGGAGCATGCCCTTGATCCTGTTTACGCCAAGAACATTGGAGTGGATATAGATAACCTTTACATTTCCCAGCCGGATAACGGGGAGCAGGCATTGGAGATCACGGAAACCATGGTTCGGTCCGGTGCTGTTGACATCGTAATCGTGGACTCGGTCGCAGCTCTTGTGCCAAAGGCCGAAATCGAAGGTGATATGGGCGATTCCCATGTGGGTCTTCAGGCGCGTCTGATGTCCCAGGCTCTTAGAAAGCTGACGGCCATCATCAGCAAGTCCAACTGTATTGTTCTCTTTATTAACCAGCTTCGTGAGAAGGTAGGAGTAATGTTTGGAAGCCCTGAGACTACCACAGGTGGACGTGCCCTTAAGTTCTACGCGTCTGTCCGTCTGGATATCCGTAAGATCGAGACCTTAAAGCAGGGCGGAGATATGGTAGGTAACCGGGTACGTGTTAAGGTAGTAAAGAATAAGATTGCACCGCCATTTAAGGAGGCGGAATTCGATATCATGTTCGGCAAAGGTATTTCCAAAGAAGGAGATATCCTGGATCTGGCGGTAAAAGAGAATATCGTAGAAAAGAGCGGAGCATGGTTTGCTTATAATAATGTCAAGATCGGTCAGGGACGTGAGAATGCCAAGACTTATCTTCAGGACAATCCGGCCGTTTGCCTGGAAGTAGAGAACAAGGTCCGTATAAAGTATGGGCTTCATGAAGAAAGCAGTATAGGACCGGAGAGTGCTGGTTCAGCTGCCCCTAAGGAAAGCAAGAGAATCAAGGCAGAAGAAAGCAAGAACGAAACTCCCAAGGAGTAATCTCAGCAAGGTTTTAGCCGGCGATTCATGAACGCCGGAAAAAAGTTAAAATAAGGGGCTTATATGACAGTTGTGGAAATTGTGCCCGTTGATAAACGCAGGAGTAAAGTCATTCTGGATGAAGACTTTACTCTTGTCCTTTATCGAGGGGAAATCAGAAAATTTGGGATAGAGGAAGGTAAGCCGCTTTCCGAAGAGACTTATCAGGAGATCCTTCGGGAGGTTTTATTTAAAAGGGCCAGGGAAAGGGTCCTTTTTCTTCTGAAATCCTCAGATAAGACGGAACAGGAACTGAGACGGAAATTAAAAGACGGAGGGTATCCGATAGAGGCAGCCGATTATGCTATAGAATTTTTAAAAGAGCATAACTTTATCAACGATGAGAACTATGGCCGCAGATACGTGGAATTCAATTCGGAACGGAAAAGTCAACGGCAGATTCAGTACGAGCTGCAGAAAAAAGGGCTGGACAAAGAGGTGATCCAGGAGATCCTTAGAGAACAGCCTGTGGATGAAGATGCCCAGATACGGGCCTATGTGAAAAAGAAGCGCATAAAAGCGGAGGAAATGGACTTTAAAGAACGCGGAAAAATGATGGCTGCCCTGGGTAGACGAGGTTTTTCCTACGATGCAATAAGCCGTGTTTTAGGCGGTATTTATAGTGAAGACTGACAACAAGGAAAATGTGTATAAGTATACCTGAAACAGGGGTGAAATACTTGACATAATGTATAAAACAGTTTAAAATTGTAGTGTTGTATTGTTGTACAATGAAAATCTAATAAGGAGGTGCTCCTGTGTCAGTATCAGTATTCATGGCTATATTGATTGCAATTGTAGTATCAGTAGTAGTTGCTTTTATTGCCTGGTCTGCTGCCATCACGTATCGTAAAAATGCTTACGAAAGCAAGATTGGCACTGCAGAAGAAAAATCCCGGGAAATAATAGATGAAGCATTAAAGACCGCTGAGACAAAGAAGCGCGAAGCTCTCCTTGAAGCAAAAGAAGAGTCTTTAAAGACTAAGAATGAACTGGAGAAGGAAACCAGGGAAAGAAGAGCTGAGCTTCAACGTTATGAAAGAAGAGTACTAAGCAAGGAAGAAAACCTGGACAAGAAGTCCGAGGTTATGGAAAAACGAGAAGCAGGTCTGGCTGCTCGCGAGGACGCCCTGAATAAGAGAAATGCCGAAGTGGAATCTCTCTATGAAAAAGGCATTCAGGAACTGGAAAAAATTTCTGGACTTACCTCCGAACAGGCAAAAGAATATCTTTTAAAATCTGTTGAAGATGACGTTAAACATGACACTGCGAAATTAATTAAGGAACTTGACAACAAAGCAAAAGAAGAAGCCGAAAAAAAGGCAAGGGAATACGTGGTTACAGCCATTCAAAGATGTGCTGCAGACCATGTGGCAGAAACTACGGTTTCAGTCGTGCAGCTTCCAAACGATGAGATGAAAGGAAGAATCATCGGAAGGGAAGGCCGTAACATCCGTACGTTAGAGACCCTTACGGGCGTGGAACTCATTATTGATGACACCCCTGAGGCTGTTGTATTATCCGGATTCGATCCGGTTCGTAGAGAAGTAGCCAGAATCGCGTTGGAACGCCTTATTGTGGATGGACGTATTCATCCTGCAAGAATTGAAGAAATGGTGGAAAAGGCACAAAAAGAGGTAGAAACCAATATGCGTGAAGAAGGAGAAGCCGCTGCTCTTGAAGTGGGCATTCACGGTCTTCATCCGGAACTCATCAGATTGCTTGGCAAGCTGAGATACAGAACAAGCTACGGTCAGAATGCATTAAAGCATTCCATTGAGGTGGCCCAATTGTCAGGGCTGTTGGCCGGAGAAATCGGCCTTGATATCCGCATGGCCAAGCGTGCCGGTTTACTACATGACATCGGAAAAGCCGTTGACCATGAGATGGAAGGTTCTCATATTCAGCTGGGTGTGGAGTTATGTAAGAAATATAAGGAATCTGCAATCGTGCTGAACACTGTGGAATCACATCATGGCGATGTTGAACCACAGAGCCTTATCGCTTGCATTGTCCAGGCAGCAGATACGATATCTGCCGCAAGACCTGGAGCAAGAAGAGAGACTCTGGAGACATATACAAACAGATTAAAACAGTTAGAAGATATTACCAATTCCTTTAAGGGAGTGGACAAGTCCTTTGCCATACAGGCAGGACGCGAAGTTCGGATTATGGTAGTTCCGGATCAAATTAACGATGACGATATGGTGCTTTTAGCCCGTGACATTTCCAAGAAGATTGAAGAATCTCTGGAGTACCCGGGACAGATCAAGGTCAACGTGATCCGGGAGTCCAGAGTTACAGATTACGCGAAGTAAATGTTCAGATTGAGATGATAAATGCCCTAAACCGTAGAAAGTTAGTATTTTTGCGGGTTTGGGGCATTTTTTAATTGAGTTGCTTTAGGAGAAATGTACCCACATTTCCTGATTGATTCGATGATAAACGTTGTTTTGAAATCAGGCTTTAAGATAAGCAAAGTTTTCATGATTAAGCATGGTGTTACGCCTTCTCTGAATAGGAAAGAGCAAACAGAGGCAATATAGTTCAAAATGTTTTTCTTGAATATAGCAAAGTTTTGATGTATTATAATATAAATGCCCTTTTTCAGATTGGTCTAAGGTCAGTAAGATACTTATAGTTAAAAAATCTCGGGGCAAATGATAAATTGTGCGAAGTAATATAATGCCTTAAAACCGTATAATAATCTGAATGCGGCTTTAAGGCATATTTCATGTCAGGAGGATGATACGTGAATCGGAGGATAAAAGTACTGATTAGCTGCATATTGGTCAGCCAGCTGTTTCTAATGACTGTATATGCGAAACCGGACTGGCCGTCTGATACGGGCATCCAGGCGGAAGCCGGGATTGTAATAGACGGGGATTCAGGGGCCGTCATATTTGGCCAGAATATTCATGCCCCTTATCCGCCAGCCAGCATAACGAAAATTTTGACGGCTCTTATTGTTTTAGAGAACGCGAAACTTGACGACATGGTGACCTTTTCAAAGGATGCCATTTACAATGTGGAAGAGGGCAGCGGCAATAAATTAAATGTGGATACAGGTGACAAGCTTTCTGTGGAAGACTGTCTCTATTCTCTGATCCTTCATTCCTGCAACCAGGCAGCCAATGCTCTTGCGGAGCATGTGGCCGGCAGCAGAGAGGGATTTGTAAACATGATGAATGAAAAGATCAAGGAGCTTGGCTGTACAGAAAGCCATTTTGACAATCCGTCAGGGCTTAATGGAGACACCCAGTATGTGACTGCCTATGATATGGCACTTATAGCAAAGGCTGCTTACAGCAATAAAAAGCTTGTGGAGATCAGCTCTGCAATCAGCCATAATATTCCTCCCACATCCAATAATCCAGAGGGGCTCACCATTTACAATGAGCATCGTCTGGTAAAGACCAAGGATACAAAGAGTGAATTTTATTGTCCGTCAGCAGTGGCAGGAAAGACTGGATATCTAATTAAAGCAGGAAATACCCTTGTGACCTATGGGGAACAGGATGGAAAAAGGCTTATTTCCGTCATCTTAAAGGGAAGCCCAAAGCAATATTTTATCGATGGCAAAGCTCTTTTGGAATTTGGCTTCAGCCGTTTTGA
This sequence comes from [Clostridium] celerecrescens 18A, assembly GCF_002797975.1. Lineage (NCBI taxonomy): Bacteria > Bacillati > Bacillota > Clostridia > Lachnospirales > Lachnospiraceae > Lacrimispora > Lacrimispora celerecrescens. The sequence continues at coordinate 5,097,071 of NZ_PGET01000001.1, forward strand.
AAACTTCCCTGTTACAGGGAATGAAACCAGCTATATAACAGGGGAAGATCCTGTTGAAATGAATGGGACATCTTATAAACCCTCTGATCTGGTATTGGAACCGGACAGTGTCATAACCCTTCCCAAAGGAGCCGAGTTCTCCCAGGCGGATAAGACTCTTGTAACAGAGCTTCCGGAAGGAAGTCCCAAAGGGTCGGTTGCCATGATCCAATATACCTACAATGACAGAAAGGTGGGACAAGCCTACTTAATGGAAAAGAAGGCCCCCGAACCAACGAGCCAGGAATCAGAACAGGGATCTACAGATGGAAAACCAGCGGAATCAGAAACAAATTCAGGCGGCAATAAAAAGTCACCGGATCATAAGGGAAGCAGAGTGCTTACAATAGCAGGAATTGCTGCTTTTCTTGGACTGGCAGGCGGCGGAACCGGATTTTTCATTTATAAGAAAAAGAAAGAGGCCAGAGAGATCGCTCTCAGAAGAGAAGAGAGAAGGCGGCGTTTAAAAGCGGAAGGGGCAGAAGAAGCGTTTGAAAAGATTTTAAAACAACGCCGGAATAAGAAATAAACATAAGAATAAAAGAAAATGAAAAGGACCAGCTGGGGAAGCTGGTCCTTTTTCGGAGAAGGTATTTCGTTTCTTATGGGGTGTAGCAAAAACTATATAATGTATTGGGGGGGGGTTACATTTATTAATATAACTCATTTTTCTGAAAAAGTGTCAACAAACATTCATGAATTTTAAAATTAAAATTGTGCATTTTCGCTCCGCTTATTCAGCGGATTGTGGAAAAAACATAGAAAGTCAGAAAGAATACGTGCTTTCCTTGTGCGTTCTCTCTCCAGATTCTTAAGGGATATTTTTGAAAAACCTGCCTTCTTGTGGTAAAATACATAAAAACAACTTGTGCAATGGTGCGTACAAGTAATAGATTATAGTTAGAGGATATTTTGTCACTCTTATAAAAAGGTATTTGTAACATATCATGTCTGGTTTATGACAGAAGGGCGGGATCATATCAATGGAGTTTCACAAAGTAAAAATGGTAATTGACAGGGGGTATCCCATTGCACAGGTCGATGAAAGAATCTATGGCTCCTTTATAGAACATCTGGGGCGGGCAGTATACGACGGGATTTACTGTCCGGAACATGTATCTGCTGATGAAAATGGCTTTCGGGATGATGTAAAGGAACTGATCCGGGAATTAGATGTCCCTATCATCCGGTATCCTGGAGGCAACTTTGTATCAGGCTTTAACTGGGAGGACAGCGTGGGGCCTTTAAATGATCGGCCCAGGCGTCTGGATCTGGCCTGGCGAAGTCTGGAAGAGAATAAGGTCGGTTTAAATGAATTTACCAAATGGGCCAGGAGCGCAGGCTCTGATGTAATGATGGCGGTAAATTTGGGAACCAGAGGGATTGCGGATGCATGCAACCTGCTGGAATACTGCAATCACCCCGGCAACAGCAAATACAGTGATTTAAGGATCAGCCATGGTTATAAGGAGCCTCATAACATAAAAACCTGGTGCCTGGGAAATGAGATGGATGGCCCATGGCAGATCGGTCATAAGACCATGGAGGAATATGGGCGTCTGGCAGAAGAGACGGCAAAGGCCATGAAGATCATTGACCCAGACATTGAACTGGTCGCCTGCGGAAGTTCATACTTAGCCATACCTACGTTCCCGGACTGGGAGGCAGTTACTCTTTGGCATACCTATGACTATGTGGATTACATATCCATGCACCAGTATTATGGGAACCAAAAAGGGGACAGCCAGGATTTTCTTGCTTCCTCCGATGATATGGATCAGTTTATCCGCACCGTCATTGCCACCTGTGATTTTGTAAAGGCCAAAAAGAGGGGGAAAAAGGACATTAAGATCAGCTTTGATGAGTGGAATGTCTGGTATCACTCTAATGCGGCGGATGATGACATTACGAAAAATCACCCATGGCAGGTCGCACCTCCTATGCTGGAGGACATTTACAACTTTGAAGATGCTCTTTTGGTAGGCCTCATGCTTATTACCCTGTTAAAGCATGCGGACCGGGTGAAGATGGCATGTCTGGCCCAGCTTGTAAATGTGATCGCACCCATTATGACGGAAGCCAAAGGCGGAACGGCATGGAAGCAGACAATCTTTTATCCATTCATGCATGCTTCCAGATATGGGCGGGGAACGGCACTTGTCCCGGTCATCAGTACGCCAAAATTCGATACATCAGCCCATGAAGATGTGACCACGGTAGAAGCTGTGTCCGTATACAATGAGGCACTTCATGAGGTAACCATTTTTGCGGTGAACAGGGATCTTAAAAAGGATGCGGAATTGACCGTGGATGTGAGGAGCTTTGAAGGATACCGGGTTCTGGAGCATGTGGTTTTGGAAAGTGATGATTTGAAAGCGGAGAACGGGCCTTTTTGCCAACGGGTGGCTCCGAAGCAGACCAGTCAGTCTGCGCTGGATGGCGGTACCATGACAAGTACCTTGCACAAGGCGTCATGGAATGTGATCCGTCTTGGAAAATAATGAAAGAGAGGGACATTAAACATGGTGAAAAAAGAATATAAATTTTGGTTTGCAACAGGCTCTCAGGATCTTTACGGTGAGGAATGTTTAAGAAATGTGGCGGAACATTCCAGGATCATCACGGAACGGCTGAACGCATCCGGAGCGCTTCCCTATGAGGTCAATTTAAAACCGGTGCTGATTGATAATACCTCCATTCGCAAGTTATTTCATGAGGCTAACACCGATGAGTCCTGTGCCGGTGTGATTACCTGGATGCATACCTTTTCTCCTGCCAAGTCCTGGATCCTGGGGCTTCAGGAGTACCGGAAGCCTTTGCTTCATCTGCACACCCAGTTTAACCGGGAGATTCCCTACGATACCATTGACATGGATTTCATGAATGAGAACCAGTCGGCCCACGGCGACCGGGAATTCGGGCATATGGTCACCAGAATGGGAATTTCGAGAAAGGTGATCGCAGGTCATTGGGATGATGAAGGAGTCCAGAGGAGGATAGGTTCCTGGATGCGGACCGCAGTGGGAATTATGGAAAGCAGCCATATCCGTGTGGTACGGGTTGCGGACAATATGAGAAACGTAGCGGTTACTGAAGGGGATAAGGTGGAAGCCCAGATGAAATTTGGTTGGGAGATCGATGCCTATCCAGTCAATGAAATCGCAGATTATGTAACGGATGTGGCTGACGGTGATATTTCTTCCCTGGTTGAGGAATATTACAGCAGATACGAAATTTTAACGGAAGGTATGGACCATGAGGAGTTTAAGGCCCATGTGGCGGTTCAGGCACAGATCGAGCTTGGCTTTGAGCGATTTTTAAAGGATAAGGATTACCATGCGATTGTAACTCATTTTGGGGATTTAGGCTCTTTAAAACAGCTTCCTGGCCTTGCCATCCAGCGCCTGATGGAAAAGGGCTATGGCTTCGGGGCAGAAGGAGACTGGAAGACAGCTGCTATGGTGCGCCTTATGAAGATCATGACCGAAGGAGCAAAGGATGCAAAAGGAACTTCTTTTATGGAGGATTACACCTACAACCTGGTTCCTGGCAAAGAAGGGATCTTACAGGCCCACATGCTGGAGGTTTGCCCCACCATTGCGGATGGAACGGTAGGCATCAGGGTAAATCCACTGTCCATGGGAGAGAGGGAAGCACCTGCACGCCTTGTATTTACGGCAAAGGAAGGAAAGGGGATAGCAACATCCCTGATCGATCTGGGCAGCCGTTTTCGCTTGATTATCAACACTGTAAACTGTAAAAAGACGGAAAAGCCCATGCCAAAGCTTCCGGTTGCCACTGCGTTCTGGACACCTGAGCCAAACCTTGCCACAGGAGCGGAAAGCTGGATTTTAGCCGGAGGCGCCCACCATACGGCCTTCACCTATGATCTGACGGCAGAACAGATGGGGGACTGGGCGGAAGCTATGGGAATTGAAGCTGTTTTCATTGATGAAAAAACTGCCATTAGGGATTTGAAAAATGAATTAAGATGGAATTCTATGGCGTATCGTTAAATACATAACAGGACCGCCTTTTAGGAAACAGGGGCGGGACATAATTCAGGAGGGGTTTCATATGATGGAAAAACAAATAGGGGCAGCGATCCGGGAAGGGAAAACCGCTCTGGGAATAGAGCTTGGCTCCACGCGGATTAAAGCCGTACTGGTAGATGAAGAACATAATCCCATTGCTTCCGGCAGTTATGACTGGGAAAACCAGTATGTAGACGGCGTCTGGACCTATTCCATTCCGGATATCTGGGAAGGAGTAAGGGAAAGTTATAGAAACATGGCAGAGGAGGTAAAAGAGCGGTATGGGGAGACTCTTACCACCATTGGAGCCATCTGTTTTTCTGCCATGATGCATGGGTATATGGCATTTGACAAAGAGGGGGAGCTGCTGGTACCTTTTAGGACCTGGAGAAATACCATGACAGAAGAGGCCTCTGAAAAGCTGACGGAGCTGTTCTCCTTTCAGATTCCCCAGCGATGGAGCATCGCCCACCTATATCAGGCAATCCTTAACCAGGAAAAGCATGTGCCAGAGATTGATTACCTGGTTACCCTGGAAGGCTATGTCCACTGGAAGCTGACGGGAGAGAGGGTCCTTGGCATCGGAGACTGTGCAGGGATGTTTCCTGTGGACTGTGCTGCAAAGGATTTTCATAAGCGCATGATAGAACAGTTTGATGAGCTGGTTGCTCCCCGGCAGTTTCCCTGGAAGCTTCGGGATATTATGCCGAGGGTGCTGACTGCAGGAGAGAAGGCAGGGACCCTGACAGGGGAAGGGGCACGGCTTCTTGATACCAGCGGGAATTTAAAGCCTGGGATTCCCCTTTGCCCGCCGGAAGGTGATGCCGGGACAGGGATGACGGCTACCAACAGCGTGGCGAGGAGAACCGGCAATGTATCCGCCGGAACCAGTGTTTTCGCCATGGTAGTGCTGGAAAAGGAGCTTTCCAGAGTCTATCCGGAAATCGATATAGTCACCACCCCTGCCGGCGATGCGGTAGCAATGGTTCATTGCAACAACTGCACCTCAGATTTAAACGCCTGGGTTTCCCTGTTTGAGGAATTTGCGGTAGCGGCAGGAATGGAAATCGACAGGAATACTCTGTTTTCCACTCTTTACCAGAAGGCCCTGGAAGGAGATAAAGACGGGGGAGGTATGCTTTCCTACGGCTACTTGTCCGGAGAGCATATTACCCATTTTGAAGAGGGAAGGCCTTTGTTTGTCCGGACTCCGGAAAGCCGGTTTAATCTTGCAAACTTTATGAGAGTCCATCTTTATACAGCTTTGGGAGCACTAAAGATGGGAATGGATATCCTCTTTGAGGAAGGAGTCCGGCTTAATGAGCTTCTGGGCCATGGAGGACTTTTTAAGACGAAGGGAGTAGGACAGAGGATCATGGCTGCCGCCCTGGGCGTTCCAGTTTCCGTCATGGAAACAGCAGGTGAAGGAGGAGCCTGGGGAGCTGCACTTTTAGCCTCCTACATGCTTAAGAAGGAGGAAGGGGAATCCCTGGATCATTACCTGGCTGAAAAGGTATTTAAGGATGACGGGGGGACCAAAATGGAGCCTGATCCTAAGGATGTAGCAGGTTTTCAGGCCTTTATGGAACGGTACAGAAATGGACTTTCCATTGAGCGTGCTGCGGTAGATAGCTTGAAATAATACGGAAAGCAAAAAGGAGGAAGCTGACATGCTGGAAGATCTGAAAAGAATTGTATACGAGGCAAATATGGAATTGCCCAGAAGGGGACTTATCACTTATACCTGGGGAAATGTCAGCGGAATTGACCGGGATCAGGGACTTTTTGTAATTAAGCCCAGTGGGGTTGATTATGAAGAACTGACACCTGAGGATATGGTGGTCATGGATCTTGACGGAAATCAGGTGGAAGGAAAGTTAAGACCTTCCTCTGATACTGCCACCCATCTGGAGCTTTATAAGGCATTTAAGGAAATAGGAGGGATCGTTCATACCCATTCCCCCATGGCTACATCCTGGGCCCAGGCAGGAAGGGCCCTTCCCTGCTATGGAACCACCCATGCGGATTACTTTTACGGGGAGATTCCATGTGCCAGAAATCTCACGGAGAGAGAGATCCGGGACGGTTATGAGAAGAATACAGGAGCCGTGATCATCGAAACCTTTAAGGGGATGAATCCCATGCATGTTCCGGCAGTTTTGTGCAAAAACCATGGACCATTTACCTGGGGGACCGATGCAGCAGGTGCGGTCCACAATGCCGTTGTGCTGGAAGAAATCGCAAAGATGAACCTTATGACGGAGCTGCTGAATCCTTCGGTTTTACCGGCACCCCAGTGTATGCAGGATAAACATTTTATGCGCAAGCATGGGCCGAATGCATATTACGGCCAGAAAAAAGAATCATAAGGAGCCCTATATGGCGGAGGACAGCGGAAAAGCAAAGTACTATCTGTTAATGGAAGAACTGAAAAAAGATATTATTTCAGGTAAGAGAAAGCCGGGCGACCGGCTGCCTTCGGAAAATGAATTGTCGGCCTCCTGTCATGTAAGCCGCCACACGGTGAGAAAAGCAATTTCTATTCTGGAGCAGGAGGGATTTATTACGGCGGAACATGGCCGGGGAACCTTTGTTTCCAGAAAAGCGGGTGGAAAAAAAGGATCAGGAAATATCGCGGTCATCACCACCTATTTGTCGGATTATATTTTTCCGCGGCTGATCCAGGGAATCGATCGTGTACTCACGGCAAACGGTTACAGCATTATACTGAAAAATACGGGAAACAGCAGGTTCAAGGAAAGCAGATGTCTGGAAGAGATCCTTGAAAAGGACATAGACGGGCTCATCATAGAGCCAAGCAAAAGTGAGATCATGTGCGGCCATAAGGGGCTTTATGAGAAATTGGATTTTTACCAGATCCCCTATGTATTCATTCAGGGCTGTTACGCCCATATGATGAACAAACCACATATCCTGATGGATGACTGTATGGGTGGGTATCTGGTGACAAAGCATCTGATCAAATTAGGGCACAAGTATATCTTGGGAATATTCAAGGCTGATGACAGCCAGGGAAGGGACCGGCACAAAGGCTATGTAAAAGCTCTTCAGGAGGCGGGATTTTCTTATGATCCGGACATGGTTGTCTGGTTCCACACCGAGGACCGGACGACAAAGCCATCAGGAGCCTTAAGGCTTAAGCTGGAAGAAGGAGTGTTAATTGACGGAATCGTCTGTTACAATGACCAGATTGCCTTCGAGGTCTTGAAAAACATTGAAAAGAGCGGGCTTTCCGTGCCCGAAGATATTTCTGTAACAGGCTATGACAATTCCTTTATTGCAGAAAATGGGATTGTGAAGCTGACCACCATCGCCCACCCCCAGGAGCGGCTGGGGGCGATGGCGGCGGAGCTTCTTATAGAAAAAATGAATAATGTTCCCGATGAAGAAAGCAGAGTGGAGCGGATCCTGAAGCCGGAGCTGATCATCCGGGAGTCCTGCAAAGACCGGAGGATTTAAAGGGAGACAGACCGGAGTCTTCCCATGTAAAATACACATCCCAGGATCAGGGTCCCGGAAAGAAGGAAGAGCAGCTGCATTCCGGTTATGGGAAGTCCTCCTATTTCCAGGGTAGGAAACACCCTGAGAAGGAAGGCTCCAAGAAGGGTGGAAAGAAAGCCGCAAAGCCCTGCATAGGAGGAATTGGAGCTGACATAAAGCACCCGTTTTTCCGCAGGGGCATAGTGATACTGAAGGTTAAAGACGGATATGGCAATGCCTCCCCAGGCAGCGCCGGACAGTGCCTGCAAAATAGGCTGAAGGGTATAGCAGGTCTCCGGGGTCATGAAAAGCCAGCTTGCATGAACAAGTCCCAGCATTCCCATGGAGCAGCGGGCTGCCAAAAGCCAGGAAGTAGCATCGGCCAGACGCCCCCATAGCCAGGCTGCCAAAACCCGGACCGTTGAGGAAATGAGGCCTAAAAAGGTGATGTATGTATAATCTAACTTAAGTCCTGTGACCATGTATACGCTGAAAAAAGGACCTGCGATCTGAAGGGCCAGGTTCCAGAACATATAGGTAAGCATGACCTTCCGGTATTCCTTGTCGGCCAATGGCTTCCACAATGCATCCTGGAGCTTTTGACGGTGGGGAAGGCTTTCTGGTTCGCTGATAGAGGAGAGGCACCAGAAATCCATGCAGGCGACGAAAAAGACTACAGTCCCTACTACCAGAAATCCGGTCTGTTCCATGGAAAAGCTGCGGAACCGGTCCATGACCCAGCCCATGGTCAGGCTTAAGATGGTGGAAAAGGCAAAAGCAAAGGAATCCTTTTTTCCCAGATAGTTCCCCCTCATGTGTTGGGGAACAAGCTGCAGGATCCAGTTTCCGGTCCCAGTTCCGATAAAGGCTCCAAAAAAATGAGCAACTCCATAAATAGTGATTGCCGCTGCCAGGCGAAGTCCGGGGTTTCTAATAAACAGGGGCACAAAAAAGACGGAAGCCAGAAGGAGCCTGTGAATAAAAGAGAAACTGGAAATCAGGCATTTTTTCCGGCAGAGGCTTTCCAAAAGGATGGAGGAAAACATCTGAAGAGTACAGAGAAGTACCGGGATGGAACCGATGATCCCATTTATGGAATCCGTGGCTCCCAGTGAATTGGCATAGCCGGAGAGGAATGCTCCGGTGGTCAGTGTTACAATTCCATTGGCACAGCAACCCTCTGCAATAAAGAGTCTTCTGCCTTTGGTAAAATCTGCTTCTGTCATCGTGGTTCCGCTGAAATAGGTGCGGGACACTTTTTCTTTTAAGAGTAATACTGCTTCAATCATTGAACTTCCGTGACATAACTGCCACAATCCCCTTTTCTTTTTGTTAGATATCTGATATTCTGTTTTTAAGGTTTTCCTCTCTCTATATTGCCAGTATAATGGGAGGGATACAAGAGGAAAAAGAAGCGAAAAACTGGAGGATTCCGACCGAGGTGACAGGAGGAAACGATGGAACATTACTTAAATTTAAAGGCCGTACTTCCGGTGAGGGCGTTAAATGCGGGATATCTGGTGACAGGCGGAAAGGGACGCCATGCGGACCGGGTCATGGATTCCTTTGAGATCATTTATGTAAATTCCGGGATCTTGGGGATTGCTGAAGAGGACATAACATATAACGTGGAGGAAGGGGAAGCGCTGATTCTCTTTCCCGGAAGGCATCACTGGGGGACGAGAGAGTTTGAGGAAGATTTAAATTTTTACTGGCTTCATTTTCACCTGGAAGAAGAGGCGGTGAGGATCGGACGGGATATTATGTCCCTGCCTCAGCTCATCCGTATCAGAAAGCCGGAGCAGTTTGAGGAACTTTTCCGCCGCTTTATCAAACGGCAGGATGTCTTAAGGGGCGACCGTACCATCTTAAACCTGGTGCTTTTAGAGTTGCTGTGTGAACTCAGTGACTCCCTTTCTCCGATGGAAGTGACCGGGCAGAAAGTACTTTTGGCAAACCAGGCGGGACAGTATATCAGGAATCATTTTGAAGAGCCTTTATCCTCTTCCATACTTGCCGATAAGCTGGATTGCAGCCCGGATTACCTGGGACGTGTCTACAATGCAGTTTATGGGAAGACACTTACGGAGGGGATCCACGAGGCACGGCTTAATAAGGCGTGCAGAATGCTTATAGAGACTAACCAGACAGGAAATGAAATTGCCTACCAGTGTGGATATCAGGATGTGGATTATTTCAGAAGGATCTTTAAGAGGTATATGGGAATAACGCCAAAGGAATACCGGCAGACTTATCGTCTGGTCGGAAGATAAAAAAAGCGGCAGGAGAGGAGTGCTCACCTTGCCGCTTTTCTGTAATCTGCGGGAGAAGTACCGGTTTGTTTTTTAAAGATACGGCTGAAATATAAGGGATTGTCATAGCCAACAATGCTGCCGATTTCCCCAATGCCGTAGTCAGTGCTTTCAAGCAGCTCCTGGGCCTTTTTCACCCGGATGGAGGTTAAGTACCTGCGGGGAGGCATTCCTGCATACTGCTTAAAGCTGCGGATAAACCAGCAGGTGCTCATATGCAGCTTTTTGGCATAATGGTCGATTTCAATATCCGTAGATAAGTTCTCATGAAAATAATGGATCGCTTTTTCCATTTCTTTCTGAATTTCTGTTTTCTGAAATCCCCCTTCCTCCCTTTGCCGCTTAAGAAGGAGGAAAAGCTGCATAAGATGAAGGATTGCCAATTCCTCGAAACATGGGCGGGGGAGCTGGAGCTCCCGGATTATGGTAAGGAATAATTCCTGGTATTTGGACGAAACACCGGTGTATAGGATACGGCTGTTATCAAAACCTGCCTGCGCGGTGAACTCCCTGGCTTCTTTACCTGTAAAATGAAGCCAGAATACTTCTGGCTTATCTTCCAGATAATAGGCGTACTTCTGAGGTTCGCCAGGTTTATAAAGAACCATATTTCCGGCAGGGATTTCTATGGTCTCATCTTGGATGGAAAACCATGCTTTTCCTGATGCGATGTATAAAAGCTGGTAATCAGGACGTCCCAAAGGCCGTATGGTGGACATGACGGGGTGGGTGATCAGGCGGTAGACGCCGCAGCAGTTTGCCTTTAGAGGAATCGAGTTGTCCTCCAGCTCATCGTCTGTCAGATTCATATAGCCTGTGTTGGTATACATATCTAGTCTCCTTTGTTTATTTGCGGGAAGGCAATGAGTCAAAGTTTTAAGGGCTTGATCACTGGGGTCTCTGTTGGAATTTGGCAGTAACGTATGTCCGAGAGCAGCGGGCGAACCTGCGGTCGCTTAATCATTGCTTTCGTGTACAGTTTATACGTTATTGACAAAGAATTCAATGATAAATTTGTATTATTATTTGTATATGGAGTTATTTTGAATAAGCGAAGGAACTCTATGATCAAAATATTGAGTATGCAGATAAGTTATGGGGGATTTTTGCGAAATTTGATAGAGCAGATTGAGTGGAAATATAGTGGAACGGTTAATAACTGAGAAATATTATTTTTAATTAGCCGGAGATATTCAGAAGCTGTTAAGTTGAAAAATAGGTTGAGCCAGCAGGGAATACAAAAATAAACCCTGCTGACTTAGCTGTAATAATTAAACATTGCTCTGACTTTTTAATATACAGATTTTTGGTACATATTCACTTTATCAATTTGGTATTTGATGCAAATGGATAGGCTAGATGTGATTAATTAATACGGTGGGAGATTATGCGATGTGAACATTAACAGCCTGAAGGCCACGATTGCCTGTGGTTGTTTCAAAAACAACTGACTGGCCATCTTCTAATGATTTGTAACCTTCCATAGCAAGACCGGAGAAATGAACGAAAATATCATTACCTTCTTCATCGCAAATAAAACCGAACCCCTTTTGTGCATTAAACCATTTCACTGTACCTTTTTTCATGAAAGATACCTCCTTAAAATTATTTTGTATTTGTTCTAAAATTAAAAATCGCATATACTTGTAAATCATCAATAGAATAATGACTTACAAATATATGCGAAATCAAAACTTTATTTAAAATACTGAATTAGTGTATCACGGTATTATGAGGAAGTCAAGCAAAAGATGATTAAGAAAGGAAGGATGATTGGAGAAATCATTATAAGAGCTTTGGGAGCATTATGATAAAGTTCAGTGGATAACCTTGGCAGAGGCCGCGATCGCAGTACCTCAAATAAGGTTAAGTGTAATAGTTAGTGAGGTTAAATTACATAAGTCTTGGTTTTATATGGAATAGTACGTATTTATAGGAATGTGTAAAACAACAGTATCATTTTGTGCATAGTTTGTCTAATTGGAGATATGGATTTTCTATCCTTTCATTTTATAATAAAGGTAATAAAAGAAGGAGGGATCAACCATGATCGTACCCAAACATTATGAAAATCTCCACTTGCTTCATGAAAATACAATGCCAAACAGGTCCTACTACATACCTGCTTCCCTGGCACGCTTTGACCTTGTGGAGCACAGGGAAAATTCTGACCGGTTTAAACTCTTAAACGGGACATGGAAATTCTGCTATTTTGACAGCATTTATGATGTAAAAGAGGAGTTTTTCCAGGAAGGCTATGATACCGGAAATTATGAGGATATTCCGGTTCCTGGCTGTTTCCAGAACTATGGATATGACAGGCATCAGTATACCAATATCCGCTATCCCTTCCCCATGGACCCGCCCTATGTTCCTGCTGAAAATCCCTGCGGAGCTTATGTCCGTCATTTTATCTATGAAAGGGATGAGAATGCTCCCAGAGCGTATTTAAATTTTGAAGGTGTAGATTCCTGCTTCTATGTGTGGCTGAACGGAAGCTATGTAGGGTACAGCCAGGTATCCCATTCCACCAGCGAGTTTGATGTGACAAGTCTGATCCGTGAGGGAGAAAATACCTTAGCTGTCCTTGTTTTAAAATGGTGCGACGGAAGTTACTTAGAAGATCAGGATAAATTCCGCATGACCGGCATTTTCCGGGACGTGTATCTTTTAAAAAGGCCGGAAGAGGGAATTTTTGATTATTTTTTCACAACCTCCCGGGAAGAGAATCGGGCTCATATCCAGGCAGCAGTCACCTTTTTCGGGAAAGAGCTTCCGATAAAGGCGCTAGTATATGATCCCCAAGGAGAGCTGGCCGCCAGTCAGGAAGGAATCCCGCAGGATGGCCTCCTTCTTTTGACCATAGATAATCCGGTACTTTGGAATGCAGAGCAGCCTTACCTTTATACCCTTGTTCTGGAATGCCAGAATGAGGTGATCGTGGACCGCCTGGGAATCCGGGATATCACCGTAAAAGACGGAGTGGTTTATTTTAACGGGGAAAAGATCAAATTCCATGGTGTCAACCGTCATGACAGTGATCCGGTGACAGGGTCTGTCATCAGCCTGGAGCAGATGAAAAAAGATTTAAGGCTCATGAAGGAGCACAATGTCAATGCCATCCGCACCAGCCATTATCCGGATGGGCCTCAGTTCTACCAGCTGTGCGATGAGTACGGTTTTTATGTCATTGACGAGGCCGACAATGAGAGCCACGGAACCAACTCCATCTACATGGAAGACGGCTCCATAGAGGCTGTGCATGGCCGCTGGAACCGGGCCATTGCAGATAATCCGGAGTTCACTCAGGCCACGGTTGACCGCACCCAGCTTTTGGTACATCGGGATAAAAACCGGCCAAGTGTTGTGATCTGGTCCATGGGAAATGAATGCGCCTATGGCTGCACCTTTGAAGCCGCTCTGGCATGGACCAAAGCCTTTGATCCTTCCAGGCTCACCCATTATGAAGCGGCCCGTTACCGTGACAGGAGTAAGACTTATGATTTTTCCAATCTGGATTTATACAGCCGTATGTATCCGAAGTTGGAGGAAATTCATGAATACATTGGAAGAAATACCGGAAAGCCATTTATCCTATGTGAGTATAGTCATGCTATGGGCAATGGACCGGGGGATCTGGAAGATTATTTAAAGGTGTTTGACCAATATGACCAGGTATGCGGTGGTTTTGTTTGGGAGTGGTGTGATCATGCCATCTATCAGGGAAGGACCTTGGATGGAAAACCCATGTACCTTTATGGGGGAGATCACGGCGAGTATCCTCATGACGGCAATTTCTGTATGGATGGCCTGGTATACCCGGACAGAAGACCTCATACCGGTCTGATGGAATTTAAAAATGTGTACCGCCCGGCAAGGTTTATTTCCTTTGACCAGGAAAAGAGGGAGCTGGTGCTTCAAAACCGCATGGACTTTATGGATTTGAAGGATTATGTGGCTATTGAGTATGAGGTGGCATGTGACGGAGCGGTCACTGCAAAGGGAATCCTTAAGGACGGAGATATGCCGGAAATAAAGCCTCACGGCCTAGGCAGTCTGAGCCTGGACTTTGAGATTCCGCAAAAAGGAAGATGTTATTTGAAGGTTCAGTATTTATTAAAGCAGAATACTGCCCTTTTAAAAGCCGGAAGCCTTTTGGGATTTGAGGAAATACTCCTTGAAAATGAAGATATGAGAAACCAGACCGGGGTTTGCCTGTTAAAAGGACCGGGGGCAAATGATGAGGAAAGGGCGTGCCCCGCAATCCGGGAAGATGACCGTTATCTTTATATAGACGGTACAAACTTTGCTTATACCTACAACAAGCTGACCGGCTGTTTCCAGGATATGGTGTTTGAAAACAGGACTCTTCTGGATCGCCCCATGGAATATAATATCTGGAGGGCACCAACGGATAATGACAGATATATAAAGAATAAGTGGATGGCTGCCCAGTATGACCGGACCATATCCAGGGCTTATGAAACCTCTTATGAGCTAAAGGCTGGGCAGGTGGAAATCAGGACCGTGCTGTCCGTTACTGCGGCTGTGATCCAAAGAATATTAATGATTGAGGCATTGTGGATCATTGGAAAAGATGGAGTTTTGAATGGAAAGCTGGATGTGAAGAGGGATATGGAATTTCCAGAGCTTCCAAGGTTTGGCCTTCGCCTTTTCCTTCCAAAGAGTATGGATCAGGTGACCTATTATGGTCTGGGACCGGTGGAAAACTACCTGGATAAGAGAAGAGCAAGCTATCACGGGCTATTTACTGCCGGGGTAAAGGAAATGCACGAGGACTATTTAAAGCCTCAGGAGAATGGAAGCCGGAGCGACTGTGATTTTGTAACAGTAAAAGGCGGGGGAGCGTCCCTCTCGGCGGCTTCAGAACGGACATTTTCTTTTCATGTATCGGTCTATACCCAGGAAGAGTTGACAGAAAAAGCCCATAATTATGAGTTGACAGCTTCTGGCTATACGGTCCTTTGCCTGGACTACCGCCAGGACGGGATCGGGTCTGCAAGCTGCGGACCGGAACTTCGGAAAGAATACCGGTTTGATGAAGAGGAATTTGTTTTTGAAGTGAGACTGGTTCCTAAGAAGGCGGATATTCAATAGGCATTTGACTAAACCGGTCAAGTGAGGGATCGGTATTTCCGCAGATGTGATAGAATACTGTGTTTATATTATCAGGCAGGATCGTTGATGAAAAGCAGCGGTTCTGCCTGTTTTATTTCCTATAGGGACTATTTTAATAAGTCTTAGTATTTGACTTGTGTTTTTTAATCATTGTCCGAAACTGGCTGACAGTGATGCCTAACTCCTTGCTTGCAGTTTCAAGGGTATAGATACGCTGCTGCCATTTTTCGTAAACCGGGTAAAATTCATCAGGAATGGGGGTAGGAAATCGGCCCAGATGCTTTCCCTGAGCTTTTGCAAGGGCGATTCCCTCTGCCTGACGCTGCTTGATGTTTTCCCGCTCCGCCTGCGCTACATAGGAGAGGAGCTGCAGGACAATATCAGAAATCAGGGTGCCGATCAGATCTTTATTTGTTCTTGTGTCCAGAATGGGCATATCCAGAATCACAATATCAGCCTTTCTGGCTTTCACGATTTCCCGCCATTCTTCCTGTATGTCATCGTAATTTCTTCCCAGACGGTCAATGCTTTTTACAACTAGAACATCTCCCTCTTTTAATTTCCTTTTTAACTTTTGATATTGGGGCCTGTTAAAATCCTTTCCTGATAATTTATCGCAATATATGTTCTTGTCAATAATGCCCCAGCGCAGAAGCTCTACCTTTTGCCGTTCTGTATTTTGTTCTAATGAAGAGACCCTCATGTATCCATAAAAATTTTTCATAAAAATAACCTCCTGTCATTCTTAATTATGGCATGAGGTCAAGAGATTATTCTACTATATTAGTATTTATGAAAACAAAAACCTGCAGGTCAAAATATAAAAATGAAAACCAATTAAATTAAAATGCTTGTTCTACCTGGGTTTTCTGCATATAAAACGGAGATTACAGCAGTAAATCATTTGATAAAAAGGTACACCTTTTTATCAAATATAAACAGCCTGTAAATACTACGTTTATTATAAGCATTATTTCGACAAAATACAACATATTTCACTTATATTATTCTGATTTTCTTTACATTTTGCCAGTGATAGCAAGGTGTACCTTTTTACTATTGAACAGTATTCAGCAGAACTACCAGTTATGCTTACGGCTGACCGGCCGCAATCTTTCAGTGCAGGTTCAAATATAAGCAGATTTAAAAATACGCAAACTATAAGAGGAACACGTATTTGCGACAGGGGGGGAGAGGTAAAAGTGGAAGTATTCAAAAACAAAGGTAATCTATACATATATGTAACTATGTATGTTTCGCCGTATCAAAGATAGGAGAGAAAGTCCAGATCATTGATGTCAGAACTTTACAATAAGAATCATATGAGGAAAATACACATGAAAAATGGAAGAGGGAATATACAGCGGAATAAATACAAGAAAATTTCAGAGAAAATTGCAATCGTGATCACAGCAGCATTGCTTGTGGTTTTTACTTTTTTAAGTATTATAGTCGTCAGTCTTTCAGGCAATGAAACAAGTACAGCGGTTGGCTCTGAGCTTACAAATTTGGCCCACGCAAATGGAAATCAGGTACAGGCGATCCTGGATGCCGCATCAAAACAGGCAGCAGCAATGCAGGATTATATTGGTAAGACCTATAACCAGGGAATTGCGGTCATTTCTTCTGCCGAAGACGTCAAGGTAAAAAGCGCAGTGTATCACAGAGAAATGTCTGATCTAAGCATTGAAGTAGAAAATTACTTGATTAACAGCATGTGCTCTGCCGTTGTAGCAGATGAGGTTATCGCTGGGTTCGGAATCTTTTTTGAGCCTGACAAGTTTGATAAAGACATAGAGGATTATGGATTTTATATAAATAGCGAGGATGCCGCCAATAAAAAAGTGCAGCCTTTTGCAGCATACAGTGATTACAGTGATAAGGAATATTATAAGCCTGTGAAAGAAACCGGCAAGCCTTTTTTTACAAAGCCTTACGAATATCAAGGCACTACCATGATCACTGCCGCATATCCCGTTATGAATAAAGATGAGTTCCGGGGAGTGATTGCAGCTGATATTGATGTTGGTCATTTTAATAAAATCACCACATCTTCCGAAGATTATAATACACTTTACGTTGGTATTCTTACGGATGATTTTACCACAGTATACGACAGTAGATTTGCGGAAGACATTGGCCATAATCTCTCTGAATTTTTAAAGAATCCAGAAGAAATGAAGAAGATTACCGACGGAGCAGCTTCGGGAAAAGCTTTTTCCTGTACCACTGTCCTTGAGGATGGGCATAAAGTATCCCGGTTTTTCTACCCCATTAATGTAGAAGGAACCCATTGGTGGGCCCAGACTGCATTGGATACCTCTGATTTAAATAAAGATATCAAAATATTGACGGCTGCAATTGTGGCTGTTTCTGTTTTGTCGCTGGTGGCTGTGGTCGCTATTGTTATCATTGTTTTAAAGAAGGCGCTGAAGCCGATTAACGGCGTGGTTTCTGCTGCTGCTGAGATCGCTTCCGGTAATCTTGCAATACAGGTAGATGTTAAAAGCAATGATGAGATCGGGATTCTTTCCAGAACCTTTATGGAAATGGCGGTAAACTTGAGGTCCATCATTCAGGATATGAAATACTTATTAGAGGAAATGAGCGAGGGAAATTTCAGGATCGATACAAAACATGAGGAAAAGTACATCGGTGATTATCAGGAAATACTGATTGCCATGAGAACCATTAACCGCAATTTAAGCGAAACCCTTGCAGAAATAAATACAGCCGCTGATCAGGTATCGGCAGGAGCGGGGCAGATGTCAGACGGCGCACAGACGTTAAGCCAGGGAGCGGCAGAGCAGGCAAGCTCCGTGGAGGAACTTACATCCAACATCACCGAAATTTCCGAACGGATCAAAAATAATGCGGACAATGCCAAGCAGGCAAGCCGTTTATCGGAGGAATCAGGTGAGGAGGTTGCACAAAGCAATCAGCAAATGCAGCAGCTGATGAAGGCAATGGAGGAAATCACCAATACCTCTAAAGAGATCGGTAAAATTATCCATACCATTGATGATATTGCATTCCAAACGAATATCCTGGCTTTAAACGCCGCTGTGGAAGCGGCCCGTGCCGGTGAAGCAGGCAAGGGATTTTCCGTGGTGGCGGATGAAGTGCGAAACCTTGCAGGAAAATCGGCTGAGGCTGCGAAAAACACCACAGCACTGATTGAAAGCACAGTGGATGCAATTGAAAAGGGCAGGTTACTTGCCGATCAGGCTGCCGGCTCTCTTCTTGAGGTAGTGGATACGTCTAAGAGCGTGGATGAAAGAATCCGGCAGATAGCAAAAGCTTCCGAGGAAGAGTCTTATGCGGTTACTCAGATTGCAGCAGGACTTGAACAGATTTCATCAGTTGTACAAACCAACTCCGCAACATCAGAAGAAAGCGCGGCGGCAAGCGAGGAGCTTTCGGGACAGGCACAGATGTTAAAGAGTCTGGTAAACAGATTTAAGCTAAGAGATTCAGGCGAAAGGATTGCGGCTAATGGGGCTTTAAGCCCAGCCATAGAACCGGCTGATGATTATGTGACCGGCGGTAAATATTAATAGAAATACTCTGACAGCAGTGCCGGAGCCTGGCAATTTCAGGCCTCCGGCACTGTTTTTGGGATAAATCCATGGGAGAAGGTTCCCAGCCACACGACTGCAATTACCAGAATAAATGTGGTAAAAATGTAAATGGAAAAATAATGCATGCCATGTTATGCTGATAATAAGGTTTTATGGGACAAAAAGTGCGAAGGAGACGGCTATGCTTTGGAAACAGTTGCAGGAATTGCTGATGCTCTTGAGTCAGGAAGAATACAGAACGGCTTCGACATTGGCAAAACAGCTGAAGGTCAGTGAGAAGACGGTACGGCTGAGACTGAAGGATTTAAGCGGGCTGCTGGAAGGCCATGGAGCGGAAATAAGCTCAAAAGCGAGATACGGATATATACTTCGGATTCATGACCAGGAGAAATTTGACGCATACATAAAGAAAGAAAGGGAACATACGGAGCATTTTCCGGAGAGAGAACATGAAAGAAGAGAATATTTGCTTGCATACCTGATATCCAGGATGGATTATATCAAGATCGAAGAGCTTTGTGATTTTCTCTTTGTTTCAAAATCCACCCTGTCCAATTCTCTTAAACCGGTGGAAGGAATATTAAAGCGCTATGGCCTTTCCATTGAACGGAAGCCTAATTACGGAATCAGGATACAAGGGGAGGAATTTGATATCCGCAGGCTGTTAAGCGACTATTTTATCAAGCGACAGGGCTTAACCGGGGTGGACATCAGCCATCAGGAAAGCGAACTGATCCATCTGGCAGAAGTGATTAAAGGTCTTTTAAAGAAGTATGGGATCCGTCTTTCCGAGATTGCCTTTGAGAATTTCGTGGAATATACCTATGTGGCCAGGAAGCGGATGAAGTCAGGCTTTTATCTTCAGATGGATAAGGAAAACCTTCCGGAAATAGGGGGGAAGGAATCTGCCCTCATCAGAGAGCTTATTACTTCTATCGGGACCCAGGAACAGATCGTCTATACGGCTGATGAGGAACATTATCTCTTACTGTATCTGGCCGGAAAGAGAATGATCGGAAGCACTCTGGAAAACGATATCAATTTTGTGATCAGGGAGCAGACCGACCAGTTAGCCCTTGCCATGATGGAGCTGGTAAGCAGGGAATACGGGCTGGAAATGCATAATAATTTTGAGATACGGATGACCTTAAACCAGCATCTGGTCCCCTTTGATATCAGGATCCGGTATGATATTCCGTTAAAAAACCCCATTCTGGAAGACATTAAGCAGAGATATTGCCTTGCATATCAGATATCCTACGAAGCGGTAGGAGTCCTTAAAAAGCATTATAAAAAGGATATTTCCGAGGATGAGATCGGATATTTTGCCCTGATCTTCCAATTGGCCTTAGAAAAGGACAAGATGGATCCATGCTCGGATATTCTTGTGGTATGCAGCACGGGAAAGGGAAGCTCCCGGTTATTAAAATACAAATATGAAAGTGAATTTTCCGGATATTTAAGAAATATCTATGTCTGCGATCTTCTGGAGCTGGAGCATTTCGATTTCCAGAAGGTCGATTATATCTTTTCCACCGTCCCTATTACCATGGAGGTTCCTGTGCCTATTGTGGAGGTGGGGGCATTTCTGGAAGCAGATGATATCCAGAAGATCACAAAAACCCTTAGAAGAGGCAACAGCCGTGGGATCATAAAGCGGTATTATACTCCGCAGCGGCTGCTTACAGGGGTAGAAGGAAAGCATAAAGAAGATATATTAAAGGATTTATGCGGCGTGATCCGGAAACAGGAAAAGGTGGATGATAATTTTTATGAACTGGTGCTGGAGCGGGAAACCTTTGCCCAGATGGATTATGGAAATTATATCACCCTCCCGCACCCAAACCAGATCGCGTCAGAGGAAACCTTTGCTTATGTGGCGGTCCTTAAGGAGCCAGTCATCTGGAACAAGCTTCCGGTCCAGATCGTCCTGCTGATTTCCATAGGAAGAAAAGAGGATAGAAACCGTCAGATCTTTTATGAAACGACTGCACGGTTTGCTCTTAATAAGGAAGCGGTGAAACGATTGATCCAGAAACCGGAGTATGAGACTTTACTGGATCTGCTGGAAGAATAAAGATACCACATTCAGACTGAGAGGAACTGCCAGATTGAATGTGGTATTTTTTTGGTTGGAGTTTTGAGTAGTCTGATGTTACCATAAAGACAAATATTGAAGGAGGAAACAATACATATGCTGAGAAAGGATTTTCTGTGGGGAGGTGCAGTAGCTGCCCATCAGCTGGAAGGAGCCTGGAAAGAAGGAGGCAAAGGCGTAAGTGTTGCCGATGTGATGACAGCTGGAGCCAATGGAAAGGAAAGGGAGATCACAGATGGTGTCATAGAAGGAAAGTATTACCCCAACCATGATGGCATTGATTTTTACCACCGTTATAAAGAAGATATCCTTCTTTTGGCGGAAATGGGGTTTCAGTGCTTCCGAACCTCCATAGCCTGGACCAGGATTTTTCCTACGGGAGAAGAGTCAGAACCTAATGAAGAAGGCCTCCGGTTTTACGACGACTTATTTGATGAGTGCAGAAAGCATGGGATCCAGCCGGTAGTGACCCTGTCCCACTTTGAAATGCCATATGAACTGGCGGTTAAGTACGGCGGCTTTAGAAACCGCATCTGCGTGGAGCTGTTCGTGAAGTTTGCCAAAGCATGCTTTAAGCGGTATAAGGACAAGGTGACCTATTGGATGACCTTTAACGAGATCAATAACCAGGCTGATTATGACGGGGACTTTGCACCATTTACCAATTCAGGACTTCGTTTTAAGGAAGGAGATAACCGGGAACATCTGATGTACCAGGCAGCCCATTATGAGCTGGTGGCATCTGCTCTGGCAGTTAAGGCGGGACATGAGATAAATCCTGATTTTAAGATTGGCTGTATGATGGCCATGTGCCCCATTTATCCTTACTCCTGTGATCCAAAAGATATGATGATGGCCATGTCTTCCATGCAGAAACGCTACTGGTTTGCCGATGTCCATGTAAGAGGACAATATCCGGAATATATAAAGGCATATTGGAAACGGAAGGGGATGGTTCTTGATATCACACCGGAAGACTTGGAGGCGCTTAAAGCAGGCTGTGTGGATTATATCGGATTCAGCTATTACATGTCCTTTACGGTGAAGCACAGGGACGATAATCCTGAGTATGATTACCGGGAAGGTCGAGACAGGGTGGAAAATCCTTATGTACAGGCTAGCCAGTGGGGATGGCCCATTGATCCGGAAGGGCTTCGCTACACCATGAACTGGCTCTATGACAGATACGGGCTTCCTCTGTTTATAGTGGAAAATGGCTTCGGTGCCTATGACAAGCCGGGAGACGACGGCATGATCCATGACGGGTACCGGATTGAATATTTAAAAGCCCATATAAAATCAATGAAAAAATGCGTGGACCAGGATGGAGTGGATCTCATGGGATATACACCCTGGGGCTGTATTGATCTGGTATCCGCAGGGACCGGTGAGATGGAAAAGCGTTACGGGTTCATCTATGTGGATAAGGACAATCAGGGAAACGGAACAGGAGAGAGAAGCAGAAAAGAAAGCTTTTACTGGTTTAAGAAGGTGATTCAAACAAACGGAGAGGAATTATAGGAGGGGAAAGTATGTTGAAAATTCGGTTATTTTGCAATCAGGGAATGTCCACGAGCCTGCTTGTGAGTAAAATGAGGGAGGCAGCGGCTCAGGAAGGGCTGGAGGCGGATATCATGGCATTTCCGGTCAATGACTTAGATGAAAACCTGGGCGGAGTAGACTGCGCCCTGCTTGGTCCACAGGTGGGATACTTAAAGGACAAGGTTTTAAAGACATGTGAAAGTCATCAGGTACCGATGGATGTGATCCCTATGATCGATTACGGCATGTGCAATGGAAAAAAGGTTCTGGAATTTGCACGGAAGCTGGCAGGTAAATGAGAAAAGAAAGGGAGGGACAGTGAGGATGAAAGATTTTTTAAATAATAAAGTAATTCCTAAAATGATGGTATTTATCAATACAAAGGCAATTCGGGGATTAAAGGATGGTCTGCTGTATTCCATGCCAATGATGATCATCGGATCTATTTTTCTGCTTCTTGCAAACTTTCCATATACACCTGTAGCCGACTGGCTGGGGGCAGCAGGAATTACTCCGGTCCTGAATCAGGTATTTGAAAGTACCTTCAATATTATGGCTCTTATCGCTTCCATAGGCATTGCCTATACCTATGTAAAAAATGAGGGGTATAACGGAATGCCGGCAGGAGTAATTTCACTTTGTACTTATCTGCTGTTTCAGCCTTCCCAGGTAACCAACCAGGAGGGAGCTAACGTTGGTGTTATTTTTAAGACATGGACCGGCGGACAGGGAATGATCGGGGCCATTATTATCGGACTTATCGTAGGCTGGATCTACACCGTATTTTTAAAGAAAAACATTACCATTAAAATGCCGGATGGAGTACCTGAAGGAGTTGCCGCCTCTTTTACGGCTCTGATTCCAGGAGCGGTTGTTATTATTGCAGCCTCCATTGTCTATGCGATTGTAAAAAATATGTTTGATACGACTCCAATGGAATGGATCTATAAAACCATTCAGATTCCGCTCCAGGGCCTGACTGATTCTTTTGGCGGGGTTGTCGCCATGGGATTTCTGATTCCATTTTTCTGGTTCTTTGGCATTCATGGTTCGACCCTTGTGGGAGGAATTATGGGACCACTCCTTTCGGCCAATTCTGCGGCTAATCAGGCAATTCTGGACAGCGGACGGGAGCTTAATCTGGCAAATGGCGGACACATCGTTACCCAGCAGTTTCTGGATCAGTTCATGACAGTTACAGGGGCAGGAATTACCATTGGACTGGTGATATATCTCACCTTTTTTGCCAAATCCAACCAGTGCAGGCAGGTGGGAAGGCTGGGAATCGGACCGGCATGCTTTAACATCAATGAACCGGTGCTTTTTGGTACACCGGTTGTGTTAAACCCCATTATGGCGATTCCCTTCATGATCATGCCTGTCCTGTCCGGAACCATTCAGTATCTGGCAATTTATACAGGGCTTTGTCCCATGTATAAAGGGATTCTGGTGCCATGGACCTGTCCTCCTATTATTTCGGGATTTTTGATCGGAGGCTGGAGGACGGCACTGCTTCAGGTGGGAATCCTGGCATTGTCATTCTTCGTATACCTTCCATTTATCAGGGTGATTGACAAGATGTATGAGAAGCAGGAAAATCAGACCCAGGGATGATAATTACTGTACAGAGAGAAAAGGTGGAAAAATGCAGGAAATGGAACTTATATGCTTTCAGCTGATCACTGCTGCCGGCGGAGCAAAATCTAACTATATCAAAGCAGTGCAGAAGGCAAAACAAGGAAAATATGAAGAAGCGGATCATCTGATCGCTGAAGGGGATGAAATGATGAAACAAGGCCATCTGCCTCATGCGGACTTAATTCAGAGAGAAGCGGCAGGAGAGGCAGTGTCCATGGGGCTTATTCTGACTCATGCAGAGGATCAGATGATGAGCGCAGAGATCTTTAAGGTCATGGCCGAAGAGATGATCGATCTTTACAGGAAACTGGAAAGCAAATAAAACGGGATTCTGCAATAGGAAATGAAAATACCGGTTATGGCGGGAGCATGTAATGTTTCCCGCCACAACCGGTTAATATGCTTTTTTAGAGAGTTTTTAAGTCCTCCATCCGTGCCACAAAGGCCCCCGTCCTTTTCCCAGATTTAATCCGGCTTTTAATGCTCCGTTCAGATAGGATTTTGCCATCCGGATGCTTTCTTCCAGCCCCATCCCTAAAGCCAGTCCGCAGGCAATGGCAGAAGACAGGGTGCATCCGGTTCCATGGGTATTTGGATTATCGATACGTTCCCCTGGAAACCAGGTGACAGTTCCGTTGCAGCATAGAACATCATCAGCCCCCTGGGAATTATGGCCTCCTTTTAACAGGAAAGACACCTGATAAATATGGAAGAGTTCCATTGCGGCTTCTTCCATCTCTTTTCTACTGTATATCTGGTGCCCTTTTGTGGATAAAAGTGCTTCTGCCTCCGGGATATTGGGGGTAACTAAAGCAGCCAGGGGAAACAGTCTGCTTGTTAAAGTCTTAACATCCTGCGGCTTTAAAAGAGAATGTCCGCTGGTGGATACCATGACCGGATCCACGATTACAGGGGAGCGGTTATATTTCTCCAGCTTTTCCGCGATGATTTCAATAGAACTGGAAGTACCGGCCATGCCGATCTTTACTGCTTTTGGCGGAATGTCCGTAAACACGGCATTAAGCTGTGCGGCAAGCATTTCCTGACCAACTGTTTCCGTCTGAAAAACCCCTGTAGTATTTTGTGCAACCAGGGCGGTAATAACGCTGGAACCATAGACACCCAAAGCTGCGGCGGTCTTTAAATCCGCCTGTATTCCGGCGCCGCCGCTGGGATCGGTGCCTGCGATGGTGAGGAAGGCAGGGAGAATCAGACTCATAGGCTCACCACCTTTAAAAGCTGTTCTTTTAAGTGATGGACGGCTGCGGTTATATCCTTTTGCCCGAAGATGCCGGAAACCACCGCAGCCCCGGCCACGCCTGTTCCTTTCAGGCTGGAAACATTTTCACCGGTAATTCCACCGATGGCCACTACCGGAATAGGAACGGAACGGCAGATCGCAGACAGCTGTTCCAGGGTTAAGGGAATGGCATCCTTTTTTGTAGGACTTGGGAATATGGCCCCGGATCCGATATAATCCGCTCCATCCATAAATGCTTTTTTTGCCTGACTTTCGTTTTTGGCAGTAACGCCCAGGATACGGTCCGGTCCGATGAGCCGGCGGACTTTTAAAGGAGATAAATCATCCTGTCCAACGTGTACGCCGTCTGCCCCGCACTTAAGGGCAATCTCCACATCATCGTTGATGATTAGCGGGATCCCATAATGCTTCGTAAGCTCGCGGACAAGTAAAGCCTCTTCCAGGAAAACACGTTTGTCCATACACTTTTCACGGAGCTGGAGAAGGGTCACTCCGGCAGAAAGCGCTTCTTCGATCTGTTCTGTTAAGGTTTTTTCTCCTGTAAATGCCTGGTCGGTTACCCCATAAAGGAGAAGCATGTCTTTATGAAATTTCAATTTTTATCCCTCCTTTTAAGGTGCTTTCTTCTAAAAGGCTTACCTCGTCTAAAAAGCAGCAGCGGAAGTTTCCTGTACCGCCGGAGATCTGTTCCGCTTGTTTTGCTGCCCGCTCCCCGCAAAGACCGGCAGCAGCCGTGGCAAGAGCAGCGGCTTTTAATATATCATTCTGTGAGGGCGAGGGGCCGATGGCGGCTGTATAGGCGGCGATTATACCATCCAGCATGCAGCCGCTTCCTGTAATGCGGGACATTTGAGAACATCCGTTCCTGATAAGCCAGTCCTCTTTCCCGGTTGAAACAATATCAGTGGCTCCTGTCATTACAGTCACGGCACCGGTTGCAGCGCTTAATGCCCTGGCTGTTTCCTTAAGAGATTCCAGGGTATCTTCCCTTATCTCATCAGTAAAGGAAGCATCAACCCCCCGGGAGGGAGATACAGGGCCACTTCCGTTCCCGGCGTACTGACCGGTCAGTTCCTTTAACAAGACCCGCAGCTCGGAGGCATTACCCCTGATAACGGTTATCTTTACTTCCTTTAAAAGGGATAAAGCAGCTTCGGTCCGGTAACGGGAAGCACCGATTCCTACCGGGTCAAAGATGACAGGGAGGTTTCGCCGGTTTGCTTCCAGCCCGGCTTTTATCATAGCGGATTTAGTCGTTTCTTTCGGAGTTCCAATGTTTAAAAGAAGGCAGTCGGATAAGGCGGTTATCTCCGAAACCTCTTCCGGCTGGTCTGCCATAATGGGGGAGCCTCCGCAGGCTAATATGATATTTGCCACGTCTCCGGCTGTAACATAATTGGTGATACAGTGGATGACGGGCCGCTTTTCCCTGACCAGCCCGGTCAGAGAATGGTTCATCTTAAAGCTCATATCTGTTTCCCCCTATTCACTGATGAGCCGCTCAAAATAGGAAAAAAGCCCAAGGCGGCGCAGCATTGCCAGTAAGATTGCAGCCATAAGAGTTCCTGCCAGAGTACTCATGAAAAAAGGGGCTACAAAGAAGAACACAGCCACCTCCTTTCCCATGAGAACGGCGGCCACCGGATAGCAGAGCAGTCCTCCGATCAGCCCGGTACCAACCACTTCTCCAAGATAAGCAGGCAGAAGCTTCCTGGTTTTTTGAAACAGATAAGCACCAAGAAACGCACCGGCCATGCTTCCTGGAAAGGCAAGCAGGCTTCCGGTTCCCATGAGATTCCGTATAAGAGAAGTACAAAACGCCATGGAAACTCCATAGACAGGCCCTAAGAACACCCCAGCCATAACATTAGCCAGATGCTGTACCGGAAAGCATTTGGAAGCTCCCACCGGGATGGAAAAACCTGAGAGTGCAACGGTAAGAGCGGTCAGCATTCCGCTGATCACCAGCTTTTTCACCCGAACTCTTGAACCGGCAGAAGAGTTGCTATAAATTGTTGAAGATATTTGATCTTTCATGAAATTTCCTCCTGTTTATGTAATTTCGACCTAACAAGTAAGGTTGCGGATTGCAAATATCCGATTGGCTTACCGCAAAATATTATTCATCAAAAATATCCACGATCTCCCCATCTAAAATCCGGTTCATATTTTTCATGGCGCAGAAATTGCCGCACATGGAACAGGTATCTTCTTTTTCCGGTTTTGAAGCGGCACGGTAGCGTCTGGCCTTTTCCGGGTCAATGGCAAGCTGGAACATGGTTTCCCAATCCAACCGTTTTCTGGCATCGCTCATCTTATGATCCCATTCCTTAGCACCCCTGATGCCTTTTGCAATGTCAGCCGCATGAGCCGCGATCCGGGCCGCAATGATTCCTTCCTTCACATCTGCTTCATCCGGCAGCCTCAAATGTTCCGCAGGTGTCACATAACAGAGAAACGCTGCTCCGGCAGCAGCAGCCATTGCTCCGCCGATTGCTGCGGTAATATGGTCATATCCCGGTGCAATATCAGTGACTAGAGGTCCCAGAACATAAAAGGGTGCTCCCTTGCAGACCGTCTCCTGTATTTTCATATTGGCTGCAATCTGATCCAGGGGCATGTGGCCGGGACCTTCAATAATGATCTGTACATTCTTCTCCCAGGCCCTTCTCGTCAGCTCTCCAAGGGTCACCAGTTCCTCCACCTGGGAAATATCAGATGCATCTTCAATGCAGCCCGGCCGGCAGGCGTCCCCAAGGCTTAAGGTCACGTCATGCTTCTGGCAGATTTCCAGTATGCGGTCATAATGCTCATAAAAGGGATTCTCCTCCCCGGTCATTTCCATCCAGGCGAAGATGATAGACCCACCTCTTGAAACAATGTTAGTCAGCCGTTTTGCTTCTTTGAATCTTTTGGCGGTCTGTTTGTTGATCCCAACGTGAATGGTCATGAAATCCACCCCGTCTTCCGCGTGCATTTCCACGATCTTAATCCATTCCCCGGCGGTGATTTCCCGAAGCGGTTTGTGATAATAAACCACAGCATCGTAAATAGGAACCGTACCAATCATAGCCGGACATTCACCCGTCAGCTTTCTGCGGAATTTCCGGGTATCTCCAAAGGAACTTAAATCCATAATGGACTCTGCCCCCATGAGAACTGCGTCCTTTACTTTCTCAAGCTCCAGGTCCAGATCATTCAAATCCCTGGATGTTCCCAGATTCACATTGATCTTTGTTCTCAGCATGGAGCCGATCCCGCTGGGTTTTAAGCTGCTGTGATTCTTATTGGCTGGAATGGCGACTTTTCCTTCCGCTACCAGTTCCCGCAGCTTTTCGGGCTCCCATTGTTCGTGCTCAGCTACCGTCAACAGTTCCTTTGTCAGAATACCTTTTCTTGCGGCATCCATTTGTGTGGTGTAATTCATGTTTATTCCTCCTTCTTCTCGCGAACGGAGGGATTGTAAGGGCTTTTTGAAAAACAAGAAAAAGAGCCCATACCAACAGGTATAGGCTCGGAAATATGCAATCATCCCATATGAATCCCTACGTTGGCATTACCCAAATCAGGTTATAAAGGTCGAAGTTGATTACTTCCTCTCAGCCCGCCTACGAGCTCCCTCTTGTGGCACTAGTGTAGCATTCCCCTTCCTCCTTGTCAAGGAAAACATCCCTTACCAGCCATCAGCCGGAAATGGCGGACTTCATTTCCCTTACATAGTCGCAGACAGGCCCTACACAGTCTTTTCCATATTTTGCGGCAATTTTTACAATGGCGCTGCCCACAATGACGCCGTCCCCATGTTTGCTCATCTCCCTTGCCTGCTCCTGGGTGGAGATCCCAAAGCCGATGGCACAGGGAATGTCTTTTGCCTCCTTTACAAAGGAAATCATTTCGCCAATGTTGGTATTGATTTCCGATCTCACCCCGGTTACGCCCATGGAGGAAACGCAGTAGATAAATCCTTCTGAGTCAGATGCAATGGTCCGTATGCGCTCCCTGGAAGTGGGGGCGATGAGGGAAATCAGTTCGACCCCGTATTTTTTGCAGTAGGGCAGCAGTTCCTCCCTTTCTTCAAAAGGCATATCCGGTACGATCAGGGCGTCAATGCCGCACTCAGCCGCATTTTTTAAAAACCGTTCGCTTCCATACACGAAAACCGGATTGATATAAGTCATAAAGGCCAGAGGAACATCGGTTTTCTGGCGGATCCGTTTTACGGTTTCGAAAAGCCTATCCGTGGTAGTTCCTGAAGCCAAAGCCCGCATATCTGCTTCCTGGATCACGATCCCCTCTGCAATCGGGTCAGAAAAGGGGATTCCAAGCTCGATCAAATCCGCTCCGGCCTCGGCCATGGCAGGAACCAGCTCTTCCGTGGTGGCAAGGTCGGGATCTCCTGCCGTAATAAATGGGATAAATGCCTTTCCTCTTAAAAATACTTCTCTTATTCTACTCATAGATTTCAACCCCCTTGTAACGGGCAATGGCTGCCACATCCTTGTCGCCCCGCCCAGATAGATTAATGACAATGACCTCATCTTTTCCCATGGAAGGAGCGATCTTTCTGGCATAGGAGACGGCATGGGCGCTTTCTATTGCAGGAATGATCCCTTCCAGACGGGATAAGTATTCAAAGGCTTCCACAGCCTCCTGATCCGTAATGGAGACATAGCTGGCTCTTCCTGAGTCGTGGAGGGCTGCGTGCTCCGGCCCGATGCCGGGATAGTCAAGTCCTGCGGAGATGGAGAAAACAGGGGCGATCTGGCCGTACTCATCCTGGCAGAAATAGGACTTCATGCCGTGGAAGATTCCAAGAGAGCCGGTGGAAATCGTAGCCGCGTGCTTTCCTGTTTCAATGCCTTGCCCGGCTGCCTCACAGCCCACCAGCTTCACGGAAGCCTCGTTTACAAATTCATGGAAGATTCCCATGGCATTGCTTCCGCCTCCCACACAGGCGATCACCAGATCAGGAAGCTTACCCTCTGCTTCCATAAGCTGAGAGCGGACCTCTTTTCCGATGATGCTCTGAAAATCCCTGACAATGGTAGGAAAGGGGTGAGGACCCATGACAGAGCCTAAGACATAATGGGTGTCAGCCACCCGGTTGGTCCATTCCCTCATGGTTTCATTGACCGCATCCTTTAAGGTCTGGGTACCGCTTGTGACAGCGTGAACCTTTGTGCCCAATAATTCCATGCGGAATACGTTTAAAGCCTGACGGTCCGTATCCTCCTTGCCCATGAAAACTTCGCATTCCATTCCCATGAGAGCGGCGGCGGTAGCGGTAGCAACGCCATGCTGCCCGGCCCCTGTTTCAGCGATGACCCGGGTCTTTCCCATCTTTTTAGCAAGAAGGACCTGGCCCAGAGCATTGTTGATCTTATGGGAACCGGTGTGGTTTAGGTCCTCCCTCTTTAAATAAATCTTTGCGCCGCCTAAATCCTCCGTCATCCGCACCGCATAGTAGAGCAGAGATGGTCTTCCGGTATATTTTTTATGAAGATCTGAAAGCTCTGCTAAAAACTCCTTGTCATGGCTGTACTTCTCATAAGCTTCTTCCAGTTCATTTACTGCATTCATCAATGTTTCGGGGACAAATTGTCCGCCGTGCTGTCCGAATTTTCCTTTTGACATGGCTGTTCACTCCTTACTGTTTGTATGATCTCTTTTATTTTTTGCGGGTCCTTTTTGCCATCTGTTTCCACGGAACTGCTTAGATCCAGGCAATAGGCCATTGTTTTCATGGCCTGCCTGACGTTTGAGGAGTCTATGCCTCCTGCCAGGAACCAGGGCTTTTTTATGTCCGGTATCATGGACCAGTCAAAGGTCTTCCCGCTGCCGCCGTATAGTCCTTTGGTATAAGTATCAAAGAGCAGGAAATCTGCAGGAAGGTTTTCTGCCTCCTTCCTATCCTCTGCCTGACGGATCCGAATGGCTTTTATGACAGGAAATCCAGGGGCCAGGCAGCTTTTTAATTCCATCAAATAATCCCGGTCCTCATCACCGTGAAGCTGGATAAGGTCAATGATACCTTTCCCGGTAAGGGACAGGATATCCTCTATGGGGCTGTTTACGAAAACGCCCACTGCAGGTATCTCCGGCAGCATCAGATCCCTAAGTTCCTGTGCCTTCGTCCCTGTAAGACGGCGCTTTCCAGGGGCGAAAACAAAGCCTGCATAATCCGGCTTCCAGGTGTTTACTGCCAGAATATCCTCCCTTCGGGTCAGCCCGCATATTTTGATCTTTTTTCCTTTTGAATTCATTGCGCCGCCCTCTTAAAACCGTTTATGATTTCCTTCTTATCAGGGGAACGCATCAGGCTTTCCCCGATCAGAACGGCATTTACCCCGGCTTCTGACAGGAACCTGATGTCTGATTCTGTTTTGATTCCGCTTTCTGCCACGAAGAGCACATCAGTAGGGACCAGGCTCCTTAAGCGGAGGGAATTATTAAAATCCACCTCGAAGGTTTTTAAATTCCGGTTATTCACTCCGATGATCCTGGCTCCCGCCGAAAGGGCGGAGTGGATCTCCTCTTCGTCATGGGCCTCGACTAGGGCGCTTAAGCCAAGGCTTTGGCAAAGCCTTAGATCTTCTTTCAGGGCGTTTGTATCCAGGAGGGCACAGATAAGGAGAACCGCGGAGGCGCCTATGGCCTTTGCTTCGTAAATCTGATAAGGGTCCACTGTAAAATCTTTTCTGAGAAGGGGTATTTTCACCTCATGGCTGATTTCTGTCAGGTAATCGCTGCTTCCGAGGAAGTATTCCGGTTCCGTGAGAACGGAAATGGCATCCGCTCCTGCAGTTTCGTAATCCCTTGCGATCTCCAAATAGGGGAACTTGCTGGCTATTAGGCCCTTGGAAGGAGAGGCACGTTTTATCTCACAGATGAATGAAATGCCTGGAGAGGAGAGACTATGCTCAAAGGAAAGACTTATGTTCCTGGTTTTTTCCAAGGCTTCCAATGCCAGCTTTTCCATGGTCTTCATAGGGATTTTTTCTTTTGCTGCCGCCACCCGTTTTCTGGAGGAGGCAGCCAGGACATCAAGTATCATAAGATCACCTCGTTGGTCATCGTTACAAACTCCTCAAGCTTTATGGCGGCTTTTCCCGAATCAATGAGATGGGCTGCTTTTTCGATGCACTGGGAAATGGTACAGTCGTCGATACCCAGGTACAGGCTTAAGGCAGAGTTTAAGATGACGATATCCCGCTTTGGCCCGTGGAGCTTTCCGTTTAAGATATCCCTGGTGATCTGGGCATTTTCTGCAGGGGTGCCGCCCACCAGCTCCAAAAGGCTGCAGCGATTTAAGGAAAACTGCTCCGGTGTGATCTCATAGGGAGACAGTTCTCCGAAACGGATCTCGCATACGTGGCTGGGACCGGTGACCGTGGCTTCATCAAGCCCGTCATCTCCGCAGACCACCAGTCCCCGCTTGACACCAAGATTGCTTAATACCTGGGCCAGGGGTTCTACCAGCTTCCGGTCATAGACCCCTAAAAGCTGCATGGTGGCTCCAGCCGGATTGGAGAGAGGGCCTAAGATATTAAAGATGGTCCGCACTCCAAGCTCTTTCCGCACAGGTCCGGCATATTTCATAGAGGAATGGTATGCCTGGGCAAAGAGGAAACACATGCCCGTTTTCTTTAATAAGATCCCCGACTGCTCTGCTGTAAGATTTAAATTCACTCCAAGGTGCTCCAATACATCGGCAGCCCCGCTTTTGCTGGAAACGCTGCGGTTGCCGTGCTTAGCCACCGGAACACCTCCTGCGGCCACCACAAATGCGCTGGTTGTGGAAATGTTAAAGGTCCCTGCCTCGTCGCCTCCGGTTCCCACGATATCAATGACAGGAAAGTCCGGTTCCAGCCTTAAGGCCTTTTCCCGCATGACTGTGGCACAGGCAGTGATCTCGTCAATGGTTTCGCCCTTCATCCGAAGACCTGTTAAAAATGCTGCCATCTGGGCTGGGGTGGTTTCCCCGCTCATGATTTCATTCATGACCTCTTTTGCTGCTTCAAAGCTTAAATCCTGTCCTGATATTACTTCATGGATTGCCTGCCTGATCATTTAATCTGCCTCCTTTATATGAATGGATAAGAAATTCTTAAGTATAGTCATTCCATCCGGGGTCAGGATGGATTCCGGATGGAACTGAAGTCCGTAAAGGGGATATTCCTTATGCTTTACCGCCATGATTTCCCCCATATCATCAGTCCCGATAACGGTCAGGCAATGAGGAAGAGAATCTTTTGCGGCAATAAGAGAGTGGTATCTTGCTGCCAGGATCTGTTTTGGAAGCCCGCGGAAGATGGGATCGGAAACATCGATGGCAAGAAGGCTCTGCTTTCCATGCATCAGCTTCTTTGCATGGGTGATCTCTGCCCCGAATACTTCACAGATTCCCTGGTGCCCCAGGCATACCCCAAGAATGGGGATTGTTCCAGAAAGCTTCTTTACCACGTCTTCGCACACTCCTGCGTCTTTTGGATAGCCGGGACCAGGGGAGAGGATAATGTGGCTGGGAGATAGCTCCCTTATTTCTTCCGCGGTCATCTCGTCATTACGTATGACTCTGATATCCGGATTAAGACTGCCAAACATCTGAACCAGGTTGTAGGAAAAGCTGTCATAATTATCGATCAATAGAATCATCAGTCATTTACCTCCCCAGCGGTTTCAATGGCCCGGATCACGGCTTTCGCCTTGTTTTCCGATTCTTCGTACTCCCGTTCCGGAACGCTGTCAGCCACGATGCCGCCACCCGCCTGAACGTATACCTTTCCCTGGCTCTTTACCGCCATGCGTATGGCGATGCAGGTGTCCATGTTTCCGGTAAGATCAATGTAACCCAGGGCCCCTCCATAAATGTCCCTTGGCTCTGTTTCCAGTTCTTCGATGATCTCACAGGCCCGGATTTTCGGAGCTCCGGAAAGAGTGCCTGCCGGAAGGACCGCCTCAATGGCATGGAAGGAATCCCGGTCAGGAGTAATGTCCGCCTCCACCTGGGAACAGATGTGCATGATTTTGGAATAGCGGTGGATCATTTGATAGCCTGTCACCTCTACCGTGGAAAATGCCGCGATTTTACCCAGATCATTTCTTCCCAAGTCCACCAGCATGTTGTGCTCTGCCAGTTCCTTTTCATCTGCCAGAAGCTCTTTGGAAAGCTGTTTGTCTTCCTCCTCGTTCATTCCCCTGGGTCTGGAGCCAGCTACCGGAAAGGTGGTGAGCCGTCCGTTCTTTAAACGGACCAGGGTTTCAGGGGAAGTGCTGATGATTTCCGTATCATCCATGTGAAGATAAACCATGTAGGGAGACGGATTGGTGGTTCTTAGGACCCGGTAGGCATTGAGAAGACTGTCCTGGTAATCACTTGTGAACTGTCTGGAAAGTACCGCCTGGAAAATGTCTCCGTCCACGATATATTTCTTTGCCCGCTCCACCATGGAACAGTATTCCTCTTTGGTCACATTGCAGCTGAAGTTTGGCCTGCTGGTGACTGCTGATTTTTTCAGCGGGATATTTTCTCCGATTATGGATGCAATGCTTTCCAGCTTTGTGCAGGCCTTCCCGTAATTTTCCATGATCCGGTCGGTTTTCATATTAACAACAAGGCTGATTTTCTGCTTTAAATGGTCGTAGGCTATGACCGTATCAAAAAGCATTAAGTCAAAGTCATTGCAAATCCCCTTTTTGATGGATAGGACCGGTTCCGCGTAGCCGATCATGCTGTAGGCAAAATACCCTACAAATCCTCCGGTAAAGGGGGGAAGTCCGGGAAGTCTTGGGGAACGGTAATCCTTTAAGATATTTCGCAGCACATCATAGGGCTCCCTGGTCCGGATCACCTGGTCGGCCTCCGGCTGGCTGTAATGATGTATCCTAGCAACATGATCTTTTAAAGTGACTTTAAGGACCGGGTCATAGCCAAGGAAGGAGTAACGTCCCCATTTTTCGCCTCCCTCAATGCTTTCAAGGAGATAATACCGGTTGCTTTTGGCTGCGATCTTTCGCAGCAGGGTAATTGGTGTGACAATGTCTGCAAAGATTTCCCTGCAGACCGGGATGACGGGATAGGAAGCGGCAAGCGCTTCGATTTCCTTACAGTCCGGCGTGATGTTCATGGTTTATTACGCTCCTTTCCTAGTTAGTATTCATCTTTTGCAGTAAGTGAACACCCTATAGCAGGCGGAAAGGAACATAAAAAAGGCCTCCGTCCCTCCTCCATACTGCTATGGATAAGAGGGACGAAAGCCTGAAAATTCGGTTCCGTGGTACCACCCTGATTGGAGAAGATAGACTTCTCCCGCTTTATAACACACTAACATGTGCCTCCCCTTGATAACGGATAGGAAACCCGTCGACATCTACTCCCGGTCATAAAACCGGTTTCAAGCCGCCCTCGCAAGTCCATTCGGACCAGACATCAACGCTTCCTCCCACCAACCGGAAGCTCTCTGTGCATGATGTTAAGATCTTACTTACTCCTGCTCATCAGTTTATCACTTTGATTTGTTACAGTATATGAGATTAAAAATAAAATGTCAATAGGCAAATAAATTTTTTAGTGGATAAATATCAATCATGATAAACCAGTCCATTTATTTTAACTTGTACAAGTGGTGCCTGTATTTCCATGGAGATATTAGCTTCATTTACAAATCCAGCTGCATGAAAACTGCCGTCGAAGCAGGATTGTCATTGTATCGCTCAATTTTATAAAAACCGTACCGGTAATACATCTGAATGGCACGATCCATAAAAGGGAACGTGTCTAAACGCATATGTTTATATCCAATCTGCCTGGCATCTGCAATTACTTGTTCAATCAGAGCATTTCCTATATGTTTTCCCCGATATCCAGGTCTGACATATAATCGTTTCATTTCACAAAAACGATCATCCAACTGCCTCAATGCAACACATCCAACAATATCACTGTTTAAATAAGCAACATAGAGCCGGCCATTGGGCATACCATACTTTTCTCCCAATTCTTTCACTTCATCGTCATAATGCTGGAAATTAAGGCATTTTGCTACTTCAGTATCTTTTGTAATAATAGTATCCGTATATTCAGTGAACAAGCGGATAACTTCCTCAGGCCGTTCATATGCCAGTTCAATTCTTACTTCCACCTGTATTCTCCTTATAAATTTTGATTTATCA
The DNA here is from genome assembly GCF_002797975.1 of [Clostridium] celerecrescens 18A. Lineage (NCBI taxonomy): Bacteria > Bacillati > Bacillota > Clostridia > Lachnospirales > Lachnospiraceae > Lacrimispora > Lacrimispora celerecrescens. The sequence continues at coordinate 5,133,388 of NZ_PGET01000001.1, forward strand.
CTCTGTTGGGTTATTTGATTTAGATGTGTTTCCATCTTTCCTGTTAATGGGAAAATTATAACACATGTCCAGGCTTATATCTATATCACATTGTAAACTGCATCATGGGGTCCGTTTACAAAAACAGAGAAGGTTTGGGGTACATACCCATTCGTTATTTTGTATTAATTTTATAAAAAATAAAAGAATATAAAAAGTATATTGACAATATTGAACAGACAATGTAAGATTTAGAACATAAACGAACATTAACAATGAACATAAACGAACAAAAATCCGTTTCGGCACCAATGAGTTTCCGTGCCGGAACTGGTGCAGAGAAGGGAGAGGAACTATGCCTCAATGTATTGTGGTAGCAGATGATCTGACAGGAGCAAATGCCACAGGGGTTCTGCTTAAGAAGATGAATTACAGAACCTACACCGTAATGAATTCGGAACGGTTGAATCTGTCCCTGTTCGATCAGTGTGATTGTATTATGTATCCAACAGACAGCAGAGCGGCAAGCAGCGAGACCGCTTACAACCGGGTATTTAACGTGACCAACCTTTTGAAAAATGAAGAGGTCAAGGTTTATGCAAAGCGTATTGACAGCACTCTCAGAGGAAATGTCGGGAGTGAGACGGATGCTTTTTTAGATGCTCTGGGACCGGATTATACTGCCATCTGTGCCCCGTGCTTTCCGGCTTCGGGAAGAATCGTGATCGGAGGGTACATGATGGTAAAGGGGCTTCCCCTTCACAAAACGGAGGCGGCCCTGGACCCAAAGACTCCTGTATTTACATCGGATGTGAAGAAAGTTTTTGAAAATCAAAGTAGATACAAAGTGGGAAGCATCCAGATGAACGGCATGATGGAAGGAAAGCATGCACTGGCGGAACGGATCAGAGGGCTTGCAAAGGCTGGATGCAGGATCATCGTTATGGACTGTGTGACCCAGGAGGATTTAGACCTGATCGCTGATGCGTCCATTACAAGCGGGATCAAATTTGCTGCAGTGGATCCAGGCGTGTTTACTTCCACCGTCGCAAGAAAGCGGATTGTCCCGCCGGACAGGGGGAAAGAGAACAAGATATTGGCTGTAGTGGGAAGCGTAAATCCTGTGACAAGAAAACAGATGGAAGAGCTTTGGCTGACCCAGCGGACTGCTTATAACATTTTTGTTTCCGCTGCCAGATTCCTGGAGAATGAAGAGAGCCGGGAGGAAGAAATCAAACGGGCGGTAACGGAGGTTTTAGCTGCCAGCGAGTCTTATGAAATCCTTACTGTTACAGGGGATGGGATTTATCCGGAAAACAGGGTGGATTTTAAGCGGTACGAACCCGGCTATCCAGGTGGGATTGATGAGATGACCAGGCTGATTTGTGATTCCTTTGCAGAAATTACCCGCCGGGTGTTTACATATAACAGCGGCTATCAAGGGATCTACAGCAGCGGCGGAGATATTACGGTGGCCATCTGCCGGAAGTTTAACACCGCCGGCTTATGTCTCCTTGATGAGGTTCTTCCCCTTGCTGCCTACGGGAAGTTTTTAAAGGGGGATTTCGAAGGGGTGTCCATTATAACAAAGGGGGGGATGGTAGGAGAGCCAGATGCAGCCAACCGGTGCATTACTTATTTAAAAGAGAAACTATTTATGTAAACTATTTATTAACCATAAACTAATAACTGGAGGAAATAAATATGAGTAAACCACTAATCATTATACCCATAGGAGATCCGGCGGGCATTGGTCCGGAGATCGTTGCAAAGGCGCTTGCAGAGCCAAGAGTCACTGAGGCGGCCTGCTGTATTGCAGTTGGGGACAAAAAGATCATGGAGCAGGCCATCAGGATCACTGGGGCAGATTTAAGGATCAGGACGGTAAAGGGGCCGGAGGAGGGGAACTTTGAAAAAGGAATATTAAACCTCATTGACCTGGATAACGTAGATATGGACCAGTTTGCATTCGGAGAGGTCAGCGGAATGTGCGGCAGGGCCGCCTATGAATACATTGAGGAAAGCATCAGGCTGGCAAACGAAGGAAGGGCGGATGCGGTTGCAACCACTCCTATCAACAAGGAGTCCTTAAGGGCGGCAGGCATTCCATTTATCGGTCATACGGAGATATTCAGTGCCCTGACGGAGACAGAGGATCCGCTTACCATGTTTGAGACCAACGGGCTGAGGGTCTTCTTCCTGACCAGGCATGTATCCTTAAGAAACATGCTGGATATGGTGACCAGGGAGCGGATCAAGGATTATGTAAAGCGCTGCCTTGAGGCATTAAAGCGGCTTGGGGTAGAGGATGGGACCATGGCGGTTGCAGGGCTGAATCCTCACTGCGGGGAACATGGTCTGTTCGGTGACGAAGAGGTGAGGGAGATCATCCCAGCCGTATTGGAATTGCAGGAAGAAGGCTATCCGGTGGCAGGCCCGATCGGGGCAGATTCCGTGTTCCATCAGGCTGCTCAGGGGCGGTTTAACAGTGTGCTTTCCCTGTACCACGACCAGGGACATATAGCCACAAAAACCCTGGATTTTGACCGGACCATTGCCATTACCAACGGGATGCCCATCCTGCGCACCTCGGTGGACCATGGCACGGCCTTTGATATTGCAGGAACCGGAAAGGCTGGCGCTGTCAGCATGGCCGAAGCTATTTTGCTGGCAGCAAAGTATTCCCCCCGCTTTAAAAAGGCGTAACGGGGGCAGTAAAAATTTAAGAGGAGGGTTTCTTTATGGTAGGAGGACTTAGCGGCGAAAGAATGATGATTGCTCTTGGAATCGGCATCGTGATTCTCATATTCTTGGTATTGAAAACAAAGATCCATGCATTTTTGGCCCTGATCATGGCATCGCTCATCATTGGTGTGGCAGGAGGCATGCCTCTTGTAAATATCACCTTGGAAAATGGGAAGACCTTTGGTATTGTTAATTCTATAACAACCGGCTTTGGGGGAACGCTTGGGAGTATAGGAATTATTATCGGCTTTGGGGTGATGATGGGGCAGATATTTGAACGGACCGGGGCAGCCAAGCGGATGGCTCAGACGTTTTTAAAGCTTTTTGGAAAAAAGAGAGAAGAGGAAGCTCTTGCCCTTACGGGATTTCTTGTCTCCATCCCCATTTTCTGTGACTCCGGATTTGTAATCCTGGCCCCCATTGCAAAGGCTATTTCAAGGGCGACGAAAAAATCGGTAATTTCCCTGGGGGCGGCTCTGGCAGCAGGGCTTGTGATCACCCATAGCCTTGTGCCGCCCACTCCCGGGCCTTTGGGCGTATGCGGAATCTTCAGCGTGGACGTAGGAAAATTCATTCTTTATGGCCTTGCCATCGCTATTCCCATGACCGTGGCCTGTATGGTTTATGCAAGATGGGTCGGAAAAAAACTTTACCAGATTCCTGATGATAAAGAAGGCTTTGTGCGCCTCCCCTATCAGGAGCCGGATTATTCTCAGGATTTTTCCATTGGTTCTGAAAATCTTCCTTCCACCCTGGAATCCTTTGCGCCTCTGTTCCTTCCCATCATCCTGATCCTGATTAGCACGGTTTCCAGCGCCTTGGGAAAAACTTCCGGCTATATGATGGTATTTCAGTTTTTGGGAAGCCCTATCGTAGCGGTGGGAATCGGGCTTGTGCTGGCGATCTTTACCCTGGGAAGAAGTCTTACCAGAGAAGAGGCGATCAAGGAAATGGAAAAGGGCATGGCATCTGCAGGAATCATCATGCTGGTGACCGGAGGCGGCGGTGCATTAGGACAGATCATTAAGGACAGCGGACTTGGTACCTATATGGCGGAAGCCCTGGCAGGTACGGCGGTACCCATCGTCATCCTTCCGTTCCTCATTGCAACGGCCATGCGCTTTATTCAAGGTTCCGGCACGGTTGCCATGACTACGGCGGCCAGCATATCGGCTCCCATCATCCTGGCTGCGGGCGTGAATCCCATCCTTGGAGCCTTGGCATGCTGCGTAGGCTCTCTGTTCTTCAGCTACTTTAATGACAGCTATTTCTGGGTGGTAAACCGGACCCTTGGAGTTGGGGAAGTAAAGGACCAGATCCTCACCTATTCCATCACTTCCACCATCGCATGGGCCGTTGGATTTGTTGAAGTTTTAATATTGAGTATTTTCCTGTAATCATTTATGATATACATAGGGGAATTTGTGCGGAAAACAGATGCCCTGCCGCCGGAGCTTCCGGCGGCAGGGATTTTTATGCTGAAACAGGTACAGGCTCCATGACAGGAGGAACAGTTCATGATGATGGCGGAAAGGCAGATTAAGATTCTGAACATGATACAGGAAGATGGAAGCGTCCAGGTTGAAGAGCTGGCAAAAGAGCTTGTCGTCAGCCCTATGACCATCCGCAGGGATTTGGAAAAGCTCCGGAAGGAGGGGCTGATCGAACGCTGCCACGGAGGAGCAGTAAGCAAGACCGAGGTGGCCTATGCGGATAAGAGCGTGAAGAATCATGGTCAGAAGGTGCGGATCGCAGAAAAATGCGAGGAATTCATCAGGGAAGGGACTACCGTATATCTGGATGCAGGAACCACCACCTATGAGATCGCAAAACGGATCATGGATAAGGAAAATATGACGGTTATTACCAACGACTTAGAGATTGCGCTTCTCATGAAAAACAGCAAGGCAGAGCTGATCCTGTGCGGCGGTTATGTCCAGAAGTCCACAGGAAGTACCTTAGGCTATTACACCACCCAGATGATAGAGGATTTCCGGTTTGATACAGGATTTTTTGGGGCTGCCGCCATAAGCGGTGAGTTCCATGTACTGACCCCTACCACAGATAAAGCATTTTTAAAACGCCAGCTTGTAAAGCAGTGCCAGCAGGCTTTTCTGGCAGTGGATGATTCCAAATTCAACCGGCAGGGAATGAACCGGATCAACTGCCTGGCTGATTATACAGGAATTATAACAGATCATGAATTTAAAGAGCAGGAAAAGGCAGTCCTTCGGAAGAAGGGGGTTCGCATCATTTCCGTCAATCAAGAGAATTCCCAAGATTGACATTTGGGAAAATGGTGCTAGAATGATGCTGATTCATTGCAGATGTCCAAGCAAAAGCAGGAGGAAGAGATTATGGCGAAAATAGGAATCATCGGAATCGGAAATATGGGTTTTGCAATCTTAAAGGGATTATTAAAGACATATGAAAAGGAAGAAATCATTTTTACCGATGTGAATAAAGAACGGTGTACGCAGATCAGTTCAGAGATGGGAGTGGCCCAAGGGGAAAGTAATGCTCAGTGTACGGGACAGGCAAAATACGTGGTACTGGCTGTAAAGCCCCAGTATTTTGACCCGGTGCTGTCCGATATCCGTGAGAAAGTGACAGAGGACCATGTGATCATTTCCATTGCACCCGGTATTACAACGGCCCAGCTAAAAGAGAAGCTGGGAGAGAAGACACGGGTAGTCCGTGCCATGCCAAACACCCCTGCTCTTCTTGGGGAAGGAATGACAGGAGTCTGCTACGATGAGAAGGATTTTTCACAGGAGGAAAAGGAGACGATCGGTGATATCTTCCGTTCACTGGGAAGGATGCGGATTGTAGAAGAGCGGCTTATGAACGCGGTGGTCTGTGCCAGCGGGAGCTCCCCTGCTTATGTCTATATGTTTATCGAGGCACTGGCAGACGGCGCGGTAAAGTATGGCCTTCCAAGGGATGCTGCCTATGAGATGGCTGCTCAGACAGTACTTGGCAGTGCCAGGATGGTCCTGGAGACAGGAGAGCATCCGGGAGCCTTAAAAGATAAGGTTTGTTCGCCGGGAGGTACCACCATTGAGGGAGTATCGGCTCTGGAAGAATTCGGATTCCGCAATGCGGTTATAAAGGCGGCGGATGCCTGTTTTAAAAAGTGCGGGAAACTATAAAGGAACGTAAGAGAGCGAAGTAGAGTTCGCCCGTCATCACAAAGGTTGAATAAGGATTATGAACCGCAGGTTCATAATACCGGGCATGGAGGTAAGATAAGACAATGGAACAAAAGCCTGTGAAACGACTTGACAGAGAATTAAAGTATGAGGGAAATATTTTAAAAATATACGAGGACACGGTGGATGCCAACGGCCATCTGGCTCACTGGGATTTCATTCATCATAACGGAGCAGCGGCAGTGGTCCCTGTAACGAAAAGCGGGAAGCTTCTCATGGTGCGCCAGTACCGCAATGCCTTAGACCGCTATACCCTGGAGATCCCGGCCGGGGCCCTTGACAGCCCAGATGAACCAAAGATTGACTGTGCCCATAGGGAGCTGGAGGAAGAGACCGGCTATAAGACGGATAAGGAAAAGCTGGAGTATTTAATCAGTGTCAACACAACGGTAGCTTTCTGTGATGAGGCCATCGATATTTTTGTTGCAAGGGAATTAGAGCCTTCGAAGCAGAATCTGGATGAAGACGAATACATTGAGGTGGAGGAATGGGAGGTAGCTGACCTGGAACAGAAGATCTACCGGGGAGAGATTACCGACGGGAAGACCATTGCGGCAATCCTAGCATATGCGAGAAAATACGGCGTAAAGTAGGGTAAAGACCGAAAAATGGCAGTCCCGGCAGGGTTAAGATAGCCTGCCCTTGGCTCGCTGCCTTTACGAGAATAAATATCCCTTTGCAGGCATAAGGTTGAAAAAAGATGTCTTTCAACCTGCAGGGGGATTTATTAATGGCCAGTTTATTTCGTACGCTCAGATACCAATTGAGAAGAAGACCGGGAACAGGGGGAATTCACGTTTCACTGGAACGAAACCTAAGGGCAGAGGACCGTTATCTCCTTTGCTTTTTTGCCGGGCTTATTGCCGGAACGTTTATAGCAAATTTCAGTTACCCGTCATTAATGGAGAAAGCTGTATATTATATGAGTCTTTTGGACAGAAATGTGAATCTGGACAAAGGAGAGCGGATCCAGCTATTTTATCAGGTGCTAAGGCAGAGGGGGATTGAGGTATGGATTGCCTGGCTTATCGGCCTGACTGCTTATGCAGTTCCAATGTATTGCCTGCTGACAGCAGGAATCGGTTTTTCCATGGGATTTGTCCTCTCCATCATAACAGTTCAAAAGGGGCTTATAGGGCTTCCTGTGTTCCTTATGTCAGTTATGCCCCAGGGGGTTTGTTACCTTCTCCTTTGGAGCATCCTTCTTTTGTGGGGCTTGCAAAATGGGCGGCGGTTTCGGATCCCGGCTTTTTTGCTGCTTTTCTTTCTGGCCGCCCTTGGGAGCGCCTGCGAGGCCTGGATCAACCCATTTTTCTTAAAAATGGTTCTTTAAAGAGAAAGAATTAAAAAAAAATAATTGATCCAATTCCCCATATCTTGCGAAAAAAAGTCATGCATTACCAATATCTAGTACATGTTATGTAAAGTAACCCTAAAATGTCTTGATAGTGGGAAAAATGTGTTTGATTTTATCGAAAATAGTCTATATAATGTTAGGAAGAAGCCTTATTTTAAGGCATTTTTGAAGCCGAAAGGTCAGGGGATATGGAGATGGTAGCAGAAATTAATCATTTTATCATTTATTTAAGAGAGATAAAAAAAACATCAAAAAACACAGAGGTATCTTATCAGAGGGATTTGATGCAGCTGGCCTCTTTTTTAGAGCGGCAGGGAATCAGGTCAGTGGACAAGGTGACAAAGACCAGTCTTACTTCCTATATTCTGCACCTGGAGAAAGAGGGGAAGGCTACAACTACCATTTCACGCTGTCTGGCCTCCATGAAGGCATTTTTTCATTTCGAATGCAAGGAAGGGAGAATCCGAAAGGATCCGGCAGAGCTGTTAAAAGCGCCCAAGGTGGAAAAAAAGGCGCCTACCATATTAACGGTAGATGAAGTGAACAGCCTGTTAAGCCAACCAAGCGGCGAGTCTCCCAAAGAGCTTCGGGACCGGGCCATGCTGGAACTGCTTTATGCAACCGGAATCCGGGTATCGGAGCTGATTCATCTAAAAAAGACCGACATAAACTTATCCATTGGATATATAACCTGCCGGGATGAACATAAGGAGCGCATGGTTCCTTTTGGAAAAGTGGCCAAGCTGGCCCTATCCGCCTATATGGAGCGCGGACGGGGATATTTATTGAGGGATCAGGAATCCGAGTGGCTTTTCACCAACTGCAACGGAAAATCCATGAGCCGTCAGGGATTTTGGAAGATCATAAAATTCTATGGGGATAAGGCAGGGATCAAGGCTGACATCACGCCTCACACCCTGCGCCACTCGTTTGCGGCGCATTTGCTCCGCAACGGAGCGGATATTCATGCGGTACAAGCCATGCTTGGCCATTCCGATATGGCTACGACCCAGATGTATATGAACTATACTCAGGGAGAAGACCTGCGCCGTGCCTATACGGGTGCCCATCCAAGAGGATAGGGGACTCCCCTAAACCTGGGTACAAACTATATTAATACGAGGTATGATAATGAAAAGATTAGAAGATTATGTCACAAGCATTCCGGATTTTCCAGAGGAAGGAATCATTTTCCGGGATGTGACGACCATTCTGGAGGATCCAGACGGACTTTCTCTGGCAGTGGATGGCATACGGGAGATGTTAAAAGGGGTGGAATATGATTCAGTAGTGGGACCGGAGTCAAGGGGCTTCATCTTTGGAGTTCCGGTAGCCTATGCAGAGCATAAGAGCTTTATTCCGGTGAGAAAGAAGGGGAAGCTTCCAAGGGAAGTTCTGTCTGCTGATTACGAGCTGGAATATGGCACGGCGACCATTGAGATCCATAAGGATTCTATTAAGCCGGGGCAAAAGGTAGTCATCATAGATGATCTGATCGCTACAGGCGGTACCATTGGAGCCATCATAAAGCTGATTGAAGAGCTTGGAGGCGAAGTGGTAAAAATCTGCTTTATCATGGAACTTGCAGGATTAAAGGGCAGAGAAAAGCTTGCAGGTTATGATGTGGAAGCCATGATTACTTACGAGGGAAAATAATTTTCATAACAGAGAATCCGGGATAGCGGTGTTTGGACATGTTCATTCGCCCCAATCTGCCGGGTTCTTTTTTGATTCATGGGAATTAACTGTCCATAATTCGATATATTTTTGTCAAAATTTATTTTTTTCTGTACATAAATGCTGCCTATTGATTTTATTATTTTGAGTATGCTATGATGTGAAAAACAATAAAAACTGTATACAATATGCAACTTAAAATTTAACTCATCAAGAAGGGCCGCGGATTGCGAATATCCGATTGACGATTGATAAAATCCATAGGTAAAGGAAGTTTCATATACCTTTGTCTCACCGAAGGGTACGCTATAGAAAAAGAGAGGAAGATGAATTATGGCAGTTCATGTAATTGATGAAGCAAACCGATGTTTAAACTGTAAGACACCCCTGTGCAGGCAGGGGTGTCCCGTTCATACCCCCATTCCCCAGATGATTGAAGCATTTAAAGAAGGAGGTCTAAACAAAGCAGGAGAAAAGATATTTGAAAACAATCCCATGTCCCTGGTTTGTTCTCTTGTGTGCAATCATGAAAAACAGTGTGAGGGCCACTGCATTTTGGGAAGAAAGGGACAGCCCGTGCATATCAGCAGCATAGAAAATTACATTTCTGATACCATCTTTGACAAAATGAAGGTGGAGTGCAAGCCGAAAAATGGGAAGAAGGTAGCGGTGATCGGTGCAGGTCCGGCAGGGATTACCATTGCTTTTCTTTTGACCAAGGAAGGCTACAGCGTGACGATCTTTGATGCCAAGGATAAGGTAGGAGGCGTTCTCCAGTATGGGATACCGGACTTCCGCCTTCCAAAGACCATTTTAGAGCGCTACAAAAGGAAGCTTCTGGAAATCGGAGTGAAGATCCGCCCGAATACAGCCATTGGAACAGCCCTTGAAATCAAGGATCTGATCCGTGACGGCTATCAGAGCATCTTTATCGGAACCGGAGTCTGGAGGCCGAAAACTCTGGGAGTGAAAGGGGAATCCCTGGGAAATGTCCATTATGCCATCGATTATCTGGCAAATCCCGATGCCTATGATCTGGGAGATACGGTTGCCATCATTGGCATGGGAAATTCTGCCATGGATGTGGCAAGGACTGTGATCCGTCATGGAGCCAGGAAGGTGACTCTTTATGCCAGGGGCTTATCCAGCAATGCCAGCGAGCACGAAACAGCCTATGCAAAGCTTGACGGAGCGGCTTTTCAGTTTGGGAAACAGATCGTTGAGATTACGGACGAAGGCCCGGTGTTTGAGAATGTCCGTTATGATACGGAAGGAAACCAGATTGGCATTGATGAGGAACGGGAACAGGTTTTTGCGGATTCTACCATCATCTCCATCAGCCAGGGGCCGAAAAGCAAGCTGGTGAATACCACCAAGGGTTTACTGGCCAGCCAGAACGGATTATTAATGACAGATGAAAAAGGCCAGACAACCATTCCGGGCATATTCGCTTCCGGAGATGTGGTGCTGGGAGCAAGGACCGTGGTAGAAGCAGTTGCCTATTCAAAGACCGTGGCCTTGGCCATGGATGAATATATGAAATCCAAAGAAGAGAGCTGAACATGGATTATAATCGTCTGTTAAATCTCCAGGGGATGCTGTTTCTCCTGGTAGCAGCAGGTGTCGTGCTTAGAAAGAAAGGGATCCTGCCGGAGGGGGCAAAATCCATTCTCACGGACCTCGTGATCTATCTGATCCTTCCCTGCAACATCATCAATTCATTTTTTATTGAGTTTGATCTGGATATCTTAAAGGGCTTTGCAGTAATCCTTACCATTGCCGGCCTGATCCAGGCTGGCTGCCTTATGTTTGCAAAGATATTCTATAACAGGGAACCGGAAAGCCGTAAAAAAGTGCTTCAGTATGGTACGGTCTGTTCCAATGCGGGCTTTATGGGAAATCCCATCGCAGAAGGCGTTTATGGAGCAGAAGGGCTTATGTATGCTTCCATATTTCTGATTCCTCAAAGGATCGTTATGTGGTCTGCCGGGGTTTCGTATTTTACGGAAAGCCCGGACCGGAAAACCGTTGTGAAAAAGGTTCTGACTCATCCCTGTATCATAGCGGTCTATATTGGCCTGGTTCTCATGATCACCCAGGTGCCTCTGCCGGCGTTCCTGCAAAATACCATCAGAAGCATAGGGGGCTGTACCACCACCGTTTCCATGGTCTTAATCGGCGCCATATTGGCGGAGGTAGAGCCGGGAAGCATATTAGACTGGGGGATTGTAAAGTATGCCTTTATCCGCCTGTTTTTGCTCCCTCTTCTGGTTTACATATGCTGCCGGGCCTTCCATGTACCACCCCTTTTATCCGGAGTATCCGTCCTTTTGACCGGAATGCCCGCCGGAAGCACTACTGCCATATTGGCATCCAAATATGAGGGGGATTATATTTTTGCCACAAAATGCGTGGTTGTGACCACCCTGTTATCCCTGGTGACCATTCCCCTGTGGTGTATGGTCCTTTAATATACCGGATATCTTAAACGCTGTTAAAGCACTGCTATAACAGCTTCATAATTTGCTGCCTTTGCAGGCCGGAAATGTCTTATAGTTGCAGACGTTCTGGCCTGTTTTTTATGCGTTTTTTTCATCAGCTGCCTGCTGCAAAGGCGTAGCTGCGGTAGCTTAGAGTTAAACAAAAAGCCTTATGTTATTGCAGGGGCTATTTTAAGATGAGATTTAATCCAATCATTTTTATTCATAAGGAGTACTTAAGTGGTTAAGACCGGAATAGAATTATACAGAACGCTATATTTCCAGCTTTTACCTGTTAAGCGCTTTCAGAGCATATTTTGCGGAAAATTCTGTATATGTTGCCGCCTATAAGGGCTCTGAAGTGTGTCGACAATGCAGCTTAATAAACATACGAAATAAACAGGACGAAGGGCACAGGGTTCATGGCCACATTGGTGCCTTTCGCAGAAAGGTGTACTTAACATGAAAAATCAGATAACATTCTGCACGAAACTAATACTCTCATTCCTCTTCTGCATGGTATTCATAGCAATTCTCATATGGATCAATCAGCCACTGCCAGGGGAAGTGCCAACGGCGGCAAGCCAGATAAGGTTTGCCAGGGCACATGTGACTGAAATCATCAGAGACGATGCGAAGGCAGAAGACTGGACAGAGGGACTGCGTATAGGAGTACAGGAAGTCTATGTGCAGATAGACAGCGGTGAGGACAAAGGCAAGATATTGCCGGCAGTCAATTATATGAGTGCTTACAACAATGTGGACTTAAAAGCAGGTACGAAGATAATCGCCAGGATGGATATAGATGCCAATGGGCTTTCCTATATCGCATCCATACCCAATTATAACAGGGGTCCGGCATTGCTTGGATTGACGGTGATATTCGTGCTGTTTTTAGCTGTATTCGGAGGAAAGAAAGGAATCGCCGCTATACTGGGGCTTGCATTTGCTATTGTAGATATCTGGTTTTTGCTTATACCCATGATAAGGCATGGCATCAATCCTATATTTTCATCTGTTGTCATAGCTGCAGTTACCACAGCTGTCTCATTGGTACTGTTAAATGGCTTATCCATGAAAACTTTATGTGCAACCATTGGATGCGTAGGCGGCGTAGCGATGGCTGGGGCCGCAGCAGCTCTTACGGCAGTTGCTACGCCGATAAACGGTTTTAATATGTCGGAGGCAGAAGAATTAATTCTCCGTGCAGATGGGACAAGCCTGAATATCAGCGGGTTACTGATCAGTGCCATTCTCATAGCTGCACTTGGTGCAGTTATGGATGTGGCTTTGACTATTACGTCTGCAGTATTTGAGATGCATCAGCTGAATCCAGAGGTGAACAGACAAAAACTGATTCAGTCGGGTATTAATATAGGCAGGGATGCCATGGGGACTATGGCTAACACGCTGATATTAGCTTTTGCCGGTTCAGCACTCAATATGTTGATACTGTTCAGAATCTTTGATTATCCATATTTGCAGATCATTAACAGTGACATGATGGCGTTGGAGATTATACAGGGTATCTCGGGTTCCATAGGTATTGTAATGACTGTACCATTAGTAGCATTCCTAAGTGCGTTTCTATGCAGCGGGAAGAACGCGGTGGACAGGCCGGTCATGACGGTTAATGAAAAGAATAGAAAATGCAGGAAAAAGCAGTGACGATATTCACATATTTTATATTAAAAGTATATATAAAATTGGTACTTTTTTATAATTCATTATAATAAGGTTAATTAGGTGATACCATTAAAAATGGAAGGAGAAGAAAAGTTATGAACTTAAGGAAGCTGTTAAGTTTGTTTCTGTCAGTTGCCATGTGTATGAATCTGTTAGTCGTGCCTGGCTTTGCGATGAAGACAGATTCAAACCTGACAAACGGGTATGGGGCAGAACGTTCCAGTGGGGGAGATAATAAGGCCAGCCCCAGTGAGGCGGACAAGGACACGGAGGTTGACATTCCAGAAAAGCCGGAAGAAGAGACGGGCGATAAGGGAGATACAGGTGACAAAGGAGATACAGGCGATAAGGGAGATACAGGCGACAAAGGAGATACAGGCGATAAGGGAGATACGGGCGCTGTGAAAGAGGAAGCCAGTGCTTTGGAACCTGTAGAAGAAAAGTCCGCACTTAACGACATCAGTCTGGCTGACCACGTGGTAATCAGTCAGGTATATGGCGGCGGAGGCAATAGTAATTGTATTTGGAAGAGTGATTTTATTGAATTGTACAATCCTACGGATGAAGATGTGAGCCTGGATGGGTGGTCAATACAGTGGTTGGCTAAAAACACGTTCAGCTCTTATAATCCTGTAGGCGAGGGACAGTTAACGAAACTTTCAGGGACCATTGAAGCTGGTGGCTACTACCTGATAAAGGAAGCAGATGGGGCGAATAAGGATGCGCCAGAACTTCCAGAACCTGATGCCGAGGGTAACATCAACATGGCTCAAGGAGGCGGGGCAGCGGCATTGTCCAAAAGCAGTGAGAAGTTATCAGGCAAAGAAGATGAGAATTTCGTTGATTTAGTAGGAATTGGCTCCACAGCGAATGAATATGAGACCGAGCCTACCGCTGCAATGTCAAATTCCACCGCTGCTATCCGCAAGGACCCGGCAGTTGATACCGACAACAACAGCGCTGATTTCAAGATTGGAAAGCCTGAGCCGCACAACAGTTCCTATGAGGAAGGCGGGAATCAGCCGGAAGAAACGAAATGCAAGACACCTGTTGCAACACCGGCTGCCGGACAGGTACTGAAAGGAACGCAGGTTACATTTTCTACGGCAACATCAGATGCTGTAATAGAGTACAATACGGAGTCTAATGATGCCGAAGAATGGATCGTATATTCAAATGCTGACAAGCTGCTGATTGAAGAACCGGTCACATATTATGTGCGCGCAGTAAAAGAAGGGCTGGAAGACAGTGAAATAGCTGAGTTTTCCTATACAATCCGTGAAGCCGGCAAAGTGATGACGATTAAAGATGTGCTGGCATTGGGACAGAACACAAAAGATGTGACTGTTACAGGGGAACTGTCATATCTGGCCACTACATATGGAAATCCGGTGCTCCAGTCCGAGATCGATGGCAGCCAGTACAGCATTTATATCTATGGAGCAGCGCCGGATGACGCCAGGATAGGTGATATCCTGGAAATCACGGGAGATTTCCAGATCCGCTATGGTATGCCCCAAATAACATCTACGAAAGATAAAGCAAAAGTCGCTGTCAAGCAGGATGAGGCGACGATACCGCCTGTGACGTATACCATCAGTCAGATAAAAGCCTTGGCTGGTACCGCTGATATAGAGAAAAGCGGACTTATTAACAGAGTTGTACTGATAGAGGATGTGAAACTTGGCAAGCTTAATACATCAGGCAGTACGCCTGTATCTGATGCAACAGGCACGATTAATATTTATCAGGCAGCTCCATATCCGGAAGGCGTCGAAGAAGGAGAGACAGTAGATCTGACTGCCATGATCGGCAGATATAATCAGACGATTCAGCTATACACCGGTACAGAAGAAAAAAATGGTTTTCCTGTTTATTATGTAAAAAATGACACCAAACCGCCAGTTATTACCTTAGGAACCTATATTGATGCAAGACCGGATCAGGAATATCCAATATCCGTCCAGGTCAGGGACAATGTGGGCGTGGCCAGTGTGGAGGTCCTTTTCGGTTCATCAGAGGCTATGCAAGACAAGTCACTGTCCATGACATTTAATCAGGATACGAATAACTATGAGGCTGTTATTCCGGCAGAAAACTTTGCGAAAGGGCAGCAGGCCTTATATATAAAATTCAAAGCGAAAGATAAAACCGGTCTCGAATCAGTAAGTGGGATCGTTACGATCGCTATCAATGACAAACCACAGGTACTGGCGGTTACTCCTGAGAGAAATAAAGCCACAGGAGATGTGAAAGCGCCTGAGATTTCTATCAAGCTGGCGAATAGCGGAAATAACCCATCGGTAAGTCTCACGCTCAGTAAGGCAGACGGCACTGCTGTTTATACAAACCAGTCTATGAATCTAAAAGAGACTGCCGCTGACGGCACAACCTATGCTTTTTCGCCCAAGGTGCTGGAAGACGGCACTTACAACGCGCAGGTGACGGTCGTTCGGGAAGATAAAGTGTCTTTTACCGAGAGTTGGAAATTTACAATTGGCAAGTCTGTCTTCACGGCGTATTTCGGACAGCTCCATGGGCATACGAACTATTCGGATGGTTCCGGATCTGTGGGAGATGG
This sequence comes from [Clostridium] celerecrescens 18A, assembly GCF_002797975.1. Taxonomy (NCBI): domain Bacteria; kingdom Bacillati; phylum Bacillota; class Clostridia; order Lachnospirales; family Lachnospiraceae; genus Lacrimispora; species Lacrimispora celerecrescens. The sequence continues at coordinate 5,149,105 of NZ_PGET01000001.1, forward strand.
TCTTAATTATCTTGCAAGTATACCGGAAGAAGACAATGTACAATTTGTATCCTTTACAGATCATTCCAACTATTTTGATACAAAAGATGCAGCTAATCCAAAAGAGGCGCTGAATGACCCGTCTCTTATGACATCTGAGAGCAGGGCAATATGGGAGGAATACAGAGAGCAGACGAGAGCGTTTAATGAAACCAGTACCAGAAAGGCGTTATCCGGTTTTGAGATGACCTGGTCCGGCGGTCCCGGTCACATCAATACATTTGGCTCAGCAGGACTGGTCAGCCGCAACAATACCACGCTCAATGACAAGAAAAATGATGCAGGCTTAAAGGCGTATTATGACATTCTGACTGCTGATTCAGATCCGTTGGCGAATCTTTCACAGTTCAACCACCCGGGTAAGACGTTTGGTACATTTTCAGACTTTGCATATTATACACCTGCAAGGGATTCCAAAATGGTCTTAGTAGAAGTAGGTAATGGCGAAGGCTCCATCGGTTCAGGCGGATATTTCCCAAGTTACAATGAATATACGAAGGCACTGGATAAGGGCTGGCATTTGGCGCCTTCCAATAATCAGGATAATCATAAAGGGCGTTGGGGTAATGCGAATACAGCCAGGACAGTCGTCATCACAGATGATTTATCGGAGACAGGAATTTTAAGTGCGCTGAAAGACATGCATGTATATGCGACAGAAGATAAAAACTTGAATATCATGTATACGTTAAATGATCAGCTTATGGGAAGTATCCTGGATGTATCAGAAGATGTGAAAACGCTGAATATTTCCGTAAGCGTAGATGACCCGGATCCGTCTGATGTCATCAAAAGTGTTGAAGTAGTGACAAATGGCGGCGCAATAGCAGGAAAAAAGGAAGGCACTGGAAATAGCGGAGAGTTCACCTTTGAGCTTCCTGCGAAGAAAGGATATTATTACATACGTGTTACTCAGGCGGATAAAAATATCGCCGTAACGGCTCCTGTGTGGTATGGTTCAGCTGCAAAAGCAGGTATATCTTCCTTTACTTGTGATACAGACGTACCAGTGACAGGCGAACCGGTGAAGTTTACAGTCACAGCGTTCAATAATGAAGAATCAGATGCCACGCTTACAAAGCTGACTTTCAAAACTGGTGATAAGGTTCTTGAAAGTGAAGATCTGAACGTGAATTTAAAATCATTAGGAACTTACACTGTAAACAAAGCGTTTATACTTGATAAGGTAGGCGTAAATGAAATAGAAGTTACTGCCCAAATGGAACTGGAAGGAGATCGTAAGATATTCAGCTTTAGACTGGAAATCGATGTACGTGACAGTTCGAAGATGAAATATTTCGGGATAGATGCCAGCCATTATAATGAATATGTGAATGGAAACTATAAGGACAGTATGGGAAATTTCACTGCCTTAGCAGGAGATTACAATATCAGGATGGTCACACTTTACACAGGCGAGGAACTGATCGCCGCTTTAAAGGACGACAAATATGTTGGAATCTTGTTAAATGCGCCTTCCAGACGCGATGGTACGAAGCTGCGGGAGGATTATAAGAACTACACAGAGGAAGAACTTAATGCTATGAGAGCTTTTGCTAAAAAGGGCGGCAAGACAATTATGGTCTGTGCCTGGAGCGATACCTATGAGGCATATGATGGTTTCAAAGGTGATCCGTCCAAGGCAGAGGATCATATGTCGGCTCAGCAGAACAAGATCTTAGAAGCTCTTGGAAGTGCATTCCGATTTGCAGATGATGAGTTACAGAGCGATAGCAGTAATGACGGCAGAGTGATTGGCATCCTGAGCACCGATTATAATCAGCTGAACCCATATATGACCGGAGTGGAGGCAGGCCTTAAATTCAACACGTATGGCAATGCGGACATTTATGCAGTGGATGAAAGCGGAAAGCCAGTCCGTGACAGCTCCATGCTCCCATCAGGAGCGGCACCTCTGGTATATGCGCCGGCAGATACGAAGAGTCTGGATAAAGACGGAGTAGGATTATCAGGAGACGCATTGGCGAAATTAGATGGACGTTTTGTATTGGCAGCTACTCAGGAGCTTAATTTTAGCGATGGCGAATCATCTACGCTATATTTATCAGGATGTTCGACGATGAGTGATTTCCAGCTGACATTTGACAGTGCGGCCACCAATGATTACAGCAACTACCAGATTATGGCGAATCTATTAGAAAAGACGAATCAATTGCAGATCACGCCTATAAAGGAAGTGCAGGCGGCCGGTGAGGGCGAGCGTTTTATTATCGAAGGCATAGCTACGTCTAACGCCTCTGGATATGATAAAGAGACTGCTTTCTTTGATAGTATCTATATGCAGGATCATACTGGCGGAATTAATTTATTCCCTGTATCCGGAGATATCAGAGCAGGTCAGACCATCAGGGTATTTGGAAAAACTTCTTCTTATCAGGGAGAGAGGCAGCTGGCAGTAGAAAAGATTATGGTAATTGATCCGAATATAACGGAGCTGCCAAAGCCTGTAAAAGAAACTACGAAAGAAGCATATGAGGGCAAAAACCTCGGCAGTTTAGTCATGGTAAGCGGCAAGGTTATTTCTATAGATGCGCCGAATAATCTGGTAGAAACGATTATGCTGCAGGATGAGTCAGGTAAGCCCGCAAGAATATTTATTGACGGTTATATTACGAAGGATAAGGTGATAAAGGATTTGAAAATCGGTGCATATATGTCGGCAGTAGGACTTTCATCCAGAACTGTCATAGGCGATTCTGAGGATTCTGTGTCTCGTATACGAGTTCGTGACAGAGATGATGTGAAACTTGCTGAAGAACCCGAAAATCCAGAAAACCCCGAAAATCCTGAAAAACCAGAGCGCCCCAGTGACTCGGACAGAGATAGAGATTACGGAACGGTTACTTCCAATGTAGATTGGAAACAGAATGCCAGAGGCTGGCAGGCTCTCAAGAAAAATGGAACATTTGCGAAAAATGAATGGTATCAGTGTTCCTATAATGGCCGATTGTCGTGGTACCGCTTTGACACAGAAGGTTATATGATTTCAGGCTGGTATCTGGATGCGGATGGAAGCTGGTATTACATGAGTGAAAATCATGATGGCACATTTGGCGCTATGGTTAAGGGCTGGAGATGGATTAACGGAAAATGTTACTACTTCAATCCGGATAATCAGGCAACGCAATACAAATATGGCGCTATGCTTAAAAATACCACTACCCCAGATGGTTACACTGTAAACGCAAATGGAGAGTGGATAGTGGCTGGAGTCGTGCAAATCAGGTAGTACATAGCTTGACCACAGAATTCATAGCTTTTGCAGGTCAGAAATGTCTTATATTTACAGACGATCTGACCTGCTTCTTTTTATGATGCTATGGAAGGTGATGGAAAAAGATAATCTTTAAGAGTGTTATGATAAAAATGTGTAAATAGAATGGGATATTGTAGAAAAATATAAGAATAAATGTCGAAAATGATGGTGAACTTTGATGTATTATTTCAATGTGTGAAATAATATTTCGTAATAATTGGAATTCTTTGACAAAAAGAATTCATAAATATATAATGAAAACAGCTATAAGGAAATAGCAGGCATTTGGGCAGGGATCGCATTCCCATAAAGGCGAGGGAGAAGTTGGTAAAGGCACATAAATACGTGCGTTTTACGCCATAGAGCAGATATAAAAAATAATGGAGGAGATTACATGAAAAAAAGAAAACTATCCGTACTGTTGGCATCAGCCATGATCGTCAGTACACTGGCGGGCTGCGGAACTACCGCAAAGGGCACTGCGGTGCAGCAAAGCAATGGAAAAGACATTGTTAAGGCATTGCTTCCGCCTGTTTCTGCATCTTATCAGGATAAACTGATGGAATATGCAAAGGAATTTAACGAAGCCAATCCCGATCTGGAGCTGCAGATCACAACGGCAAGCTGGGAAGACATTACGCAAAAGCTGGATGTTCAGGTAAACGCAGGATCTCCGCCTGATATCGCATTTATCGGTTCTAATGGGGTCACGAAATATCTGGACACGGAAATGCTGGTGGACATTTCCAAATATGCAGATAAGGGTATGATAGAAGATTACAACGCGGACATTATAAACTATTTCAAAAATGGCGACGGGCTTTACGGGTTCCCTGCCTATGTGGAGGTACAGGCGATCGGCGGAAATAAAGCCATGCTGGAGGAAGCAGGAATTGACTGGAAGGGAATCCAGGAAAATGGCTGGACCTATGAAGAATTTAGGGAAGCCATCAAAAAGGGCGTTGTAAAGGACGGAGACAGCTATTCCCGGTACGGCTTTGTCTTTGCCTGCTCAGGCGTAGCGGCAAAGGATTATTTTTCGATTTTTGTAAAAAATGCAGGTATGCCTTCCGCCTTTAATAAGGATTTGAAGTATACATACACCAGCAGTCAGTTGGTTCCGTTCTTAAAAGACATCAGAGCCTTAATCGATGATGGCTCCATGCCGAAGGAACTAAGCTCCGTTGATGCGGGGAAACGATGGAACATGTTCTTAACCGGACAGACCATGATCACCGGCAAGGGACTGTCGGTTTTTGAAAAATCTGCTACCGATAATAATAAAAAGCTGGCTGCAAATGACGGAAGTGCAGTAGAAGGAAGCCAGGAGGTGGAATACATTGTATTGCCGGTTCCTACGTTCCAGGGTAATACCCAGCAGGCACAGGGAGCGGTAGATGGATATGTGTGTTTCCGTGGAAAGGATGAACCAAGTCAGGAGCATTTAAAGAACGTAGCAAAGGCTGCCTATTTCCTGGCAAGCGGAAAAAGAGCGGCAGAAACCTGTCAGGAACTTTATATCAGCCCCGTATGCAAGTCCGGAGAGGAAGAATTTGCAGCCCTTCCTCCTATGGAAGGCAAAAATGAGAATAATACAAAAGCAGTTAAAAATCTTGCCACCCAGGTTGCGGAAGCCAGACCTGACATTCCGGCTGATTTAGGGGCAAAGGCCATAAAAATTGAGGAAGAGGTTATTCTGCCAAAATTCCAGGGGTTATTAGCAGGAGAAATTACCCCGGAGGAGATGCACGAAGCCATTAAAAAGGCTGCAGTGGAGGCGTTTGGTGAGGAAGGCTGTGTCATGGATTAATGGGAAATGAGATCCATAGGTTTTCATGATTTACGGGCATTGGTAATCGTAACAGGTGCCAATGCCCATTTCTTATCTGTGGGATCATGATGCTTTTTAGAATGAAGGGAGAGGGGAAGGAGTATGCAGACAGCAAAGAAAAGAAAGCGGTTAAACAATGATGCCAAATGGGGGTATGTTTTCGTATTCGTGCCCATTGTTTCATTTATTATTTTCACACTATATCCGGTAGTACAGGCGGCGATTGTAAGCTTTCAATCCTATAAGCCCCTAAAAACAGAGTTTGTGGGATTAGCCAATTACAGTAACACATTGAAAAACGGACTTTTCTTTAAATCCATCTGGAACACTGCCGTGTATACGGCCGTAACGGTGCCCATCTCCATCCTGGTGGCATTTATCATCTCCATTCTGCTGGTTCCCTTTAAGAAAAGAAGCCAGTCATTTTTTAAAGCAGTATTTTATCTGCCCGGGATTGCATCGGGAGTAGCTCTCTCCTTTGTATGGAAATGGATATTTGATCCTCTGCCTAGCGGTCTGTTAAATTCGGTGATCCGGGCATTTGGGATCCAGAATCAGAACTGGCTGGGCAGTTCCCAGACGGCCATGCTGTCACTGATTATCATGACAATATTCTCAGGCCTTGGCTCTACTGTCATTATTTATGTGGCTGCATTGCTTGGGATTGATCCCACCTATTATGAGGTCGCCAATATTGACGGAGCAACCTTTTTGCAGAGAATCAAATACGTAGTATGGCCAATGGTCAAACCGACCACTGTTTTTCTGACGATCACCGGAGTGATCAATGCGTTTCAGGCATTTCAGACGGCGTATTTAATGACAGGGGGCGGACCGGATCATGCCACGACCATGGTAGGATTGTTAATATTTAACAATGCTTTCAAATATTTTAATTATGGGGAAGCATGTGCACAGGCATTGTTATTGGCAGGAATCATTGCGGTCTTTGCAGTCTTCCAGTTTAAGGTAATGGCTGCAGATGTTGAGTACTAGGAAGGAGGGCTGGTATGGGTTTATTCAGGCAATATGGGGAAAATCAAAGATATAAATCAGTGTTAAGAAACGGGGCTATGACAGCCATCCTGCTTTTATTGGCCGTCCTGACTCTGTTTCCGATTTATTACATGGTCATCTCATCCTTTGGACCGCCGAATGAGATTGGGGCAGCCAGTTATACTTTGTTCCCTAAATATGTAACATTGGATTCCTATAAATTCTTTTTTGGATTCAGCAAAAGCTCGTTCCGATGGATCGTAAATTCTATGATCGTTGCGGGCGTCGTCACATTAAGCAATGTGGTCTTTGCCGGAATGGCTGGATATGCATTTGCAAAAGTAAGGTTTCCGGGAAGTAAGATATTATTTTTCCTTCTGTTGTTTGCGATGATGGTGCCCTATCAGGTTACGCAGGTTCCATTGTACATACTGGTGGCCAATGTACTGAAGCTGACAGATACTTATACCGCATTGATCGTGCCGTCTCTGGTCACCTTCTACAACGTATTTATGGCGAAACAGTTCTTTTCTTCCCTTCCAACTTCTATTCTGGAAGCGGCAAGAACAGAAGGCTGCAACCAGTTTCAGATTCTGATAAAAATAGTCATACCTATTTCAAAAACAATATTATCCGTTATGGCGATCATGACCTTTATGGGCAGCTGGAATACCTTTTTCTGGCCGTTTCTGATATGCAACAATGAACAGATGCAGACCATTCAGGTCGGGCTTAAGAACTTCAGTTTTGCAAATACCACTTATTTTTCACCCATGATGGCAGGGGCAACGATTTCGGCATTGCCGATGTTTATTCTGTTCTTTACCTTGCAGAAATATTTTCTGGAAGGAGTAACGGTGGGCGCGGTGAAGGGATGACGAAAGGAAAGGGGGGAATCAATTGAACAGACCGTTTGTAATAGGAATGGATGGGGGCGGGACCTCCACCACTGTAATGGTAGCCGGACTTCATGGTGATTTGCTGAAAAGTTTTCGTTTAGGGCCTTTAAACATCAACGGACAGTCCCGGGAAGCGGCAGAACATACGTTGATGGATTTAAAGAGAGAACTGGAAACGTCAGGTATGAATATGAGTGACTGCAGAGGAATCTGCATTGGAGCAGCCGGAATCAGCAACCGGGATACGGCAGAATTGCTGAACCGGAATTTAAAACAACAGGGGATGCAGGGAGTGATCAGGCTGGTGGGAGACCATGAAACTGCCCTGGCAGGGGCGCTGGAGGACCCAGCCGGTGTCATACTCATTGCCGGAACCGGTTCGATTTGTTACGGGATCAATGAGACCGGAGCCAAGTTCCGGGCCGGCGGCTACGGACATATCATTGATGATGCCGGAAGTGCCTATGCCATCGGAAGGGATATTTTAAAAGCAGTGGTGAGGTCATCGGATGGGAGACAGGGTCAGACCGTATTGAAGGAAATAACATTCCGCTATCTAAAGATGGATTCTGTAGAGGACCTAATTACCTGGCTGTATCAGCCAGGGAGAAGCAAAAAAGAGATCGCCGCCCTGGCTCCCCTTCTGGAAGAAGGAATCAGGGAAAAGGATTCGGCTTCCGCCGGGATATTGGATCATTGCGGGGAGGAACTGGCGGAGCTGGCGGGAGCCGTACTGACTCATTTTCAATCTCCGGTCCCCCTGGTCGTAAGCGGAAGTGTATTAATAAAAAACGACGAAATATACCGCCTGTTTTGTGAAAAAGCGAAAGAAAGATTTCCTCAGCTGGAGATCATAAAGATGAGGGGGGAAGCTGCCCAGGGAGCCGTCAGGATCATATTACGGGAGACAGCGGAAAGGAACGGATATGAAACAATACCTGGCAATTGATATAGGAGGTACTTACATAAAGTACAGCCTTATGGATCCGGAATACCAGATTATTCATGAAGGAAGTACACCTACGGAAAAACAGCCGGCCGAGTTTCTCCAGCAGTTCATGGGGATCGTGGGAACCTATGTGGATCAGATAAGCGGCGTTGCAATCTGTATGGGCGGATTTATCCATCCGGTAACAGGAAAAAATACGGATTTCAGTGTTGGGGCTAATTTCAGGGCGTATTGTTTAAAAGAAGAGATTAACAGGAACTATCCGATTCCCGTTGTGCTTGAAAATGACAGTAATTGTGCCGCACTGGGAGAAATGGTACGGGGAGCGGGAAGGGGGTTCCGGGATATTTGCATAGTCACCCTTGGAACCGGGATTGGCGGTGCCATCATCATAAACCGGGATTTATACCGGGGCAGCCACTTTAAATCCGGTGAGGTGGGATTTACCAGGGTCGGCCTGCGGGATGTGGATGGAAAGCCGGCTGCAGAAGGAGCAGGAGCGACCTCTCTTCTGGTCAGAAAGGTATCGGAGATCCTTGGCAGGGATGTGGATGGAGCGTATATATTCAGCCATCTGGATCAGCCGGACATTGACCGGGTATATAGGGAATGGCTTTACAAGGGTGCAATGGTGATCGGTAACTTTGCTGTCACGGTGGATCCTGAGATACTGCTGATCGGCGGGGGAATCAGTGAAAATAAGATCTTTATAAGGGATATGAAAGAAGCGGTATATACCCTGTATCCCCACTTGGAACCATACACGGCCATCGAGGCCTGTGAGCAGGGAAATATGGCAGGGAGAATGGGAGCCCTGTATTTATTGCTGCAAAGCGTAGAAGGAGGCGTTCTGTTATGAAAAAAGGTGTGAAGATCGTGGCAATCGGAGGAGGGTCCAGTTACACACCGGAGCTTGTGGATGGATTTTTAAAAAGGTACAAAACCCTGCCTGTGAAGGAGCTATGGCTGGTGGATATCCCTGAGGGGAAGGAAAAATTACAGATCGTAGCTGAATTTGCAAAACGTATGGTAAAAAAAGTAGGAGTTTCAATGAAAATCCATACAACCCTGGACCGTAGAGAGGCTCTTTCCGGAGCTGATTTTGTCATAACCCAGCTGCGGGTGGGGCTGCTGCAGGCAAGAGTGAAAGACGAAAGGATCCCCTTAAAGCACGGGCTCCTCGGACAGGAAACCAATGGTGCAGGCGGTCTTTTCAAGGGAATGAGAACCATACCGGTTATTTTGGATATCTGTAAGGACATGGAGGAACTGTGCCCGGAAGCATGGCTGATCAACTTTACAAATCCGGTGGGCATGGTCATGGAGGGCGTGAACCGTTACAGCGGCTTCCGGAAGTTCATCGGACTGTGCAACGTCCCTTACGGCATGCATAAAGCGGTGGCAGATCAGCTTGGCAGGCCCATGGAAGAGGTGAATGTCACCATGGGCGGTCTGAATCATATGGTTTACGTAACCAGAGTGGAGGCAGATGGAAAGGACATAACGGAAGACGTGGTCAGCCATTGGGGGGAAGGCGGCGTTGTGAAGAATATAAAGGCAGTCAATTGGGACAAAGATTTTGTAAAAGAGCTTGGAGTGCTGCCGTGCTCCTATCACAGATATTATTATATGGCTAAAGAATATCTGGAAGAAGCCCTTGAAAAGTATGAAAAACATGAGACAAGAGCTGAGCTTGTGGAACAGGTGGAAAAAAAGCTGTTTGAGCTTTACCAGGACCCTGGATTGAATGAAAAACCGGAACTGCTTTCCCAGCGGGGCGGTGCTTATTACAGTGATTCGGCATGTAATCTGATTCATTCCATTTATAATGATAAGGGAGATATTCAGGTGGTAAACACCGTAAACAGAGGTGCCATAAAAAATTTCAGAAGTCATGAGATCGTAGAAGTCAGCTGCAGGATCACAAAGGATGGACCGGTTCCCTTAAACGGAGTGGAACTGCCATGGACGGTCAACGGTCTTTTGCAGCAGATCAAATCATTTGAGATAGCCGGCTGCCGGGCGGCCATAACCGGAAGTCCGCAGAAGGCCCTGCTGGCACTTATGATCAATCCCCTGGTGGGATCCCAAAAAGAAGCAAAGGCCGTGCTTTACGAGCTTCTGGAAGCACATAAAGAATATCTGCCTCAATTTTTCAGCCATAAGGAGTGATTTCGATGATATTTTTGGATCTGAATAAAGAGAATGCAGGAACCGCCTGTGAATTGTTTGAAGATGCGGTCCGGGCAAAAGAGGTATTGTTCCGGCCTTTTGAAAGCAAGAGTGACTTTTGCAGGTTTTTTATGGAAGACCAGGCAGAAGAGGTGCACAAAATCACCATTCTGGAGGAACATGGCTGGGGATTCGCATCCGGCTGCTTTTTAAGCGGCGAGAGCAGAGCCTATCTTTCCATGATTGTTGTAAAAAAGGAAATGCAGAGACAGGGAATCGGGAAAGCAATGCTTGCATGTCTGGAAGAGAGATTACGGAAGGAAAGCGGAGTTTCAAGGATAGAAATCGTTTTCTTTAATCCCATGACCTTTCCCTGGCAGATTCCCGGAAAAAAGACGGCAGATCATCCCAATGCTCCGGGAGTGGACGTGGGAAGCAATGCCTACCTTTTCTTCAAAAACTGCAGGTACCGGGATTTTGCCATGCAGAACAGCTATTATTTAGACCTTCATGATTATTCTGAGCCGGATTTTGCGGCAGACATCAAAGAAAGGTTGGAAAAAGAGGATATTACAATAGAAATCTATAATACTGACAGACATTACGGCATGGAAGTAATGATACATAAATTCCAAAATCCTTTATGGGAAAGAGACATTCTTGGGGAGACGGCAAAGGGAGAAAACAGCCGTCCCATTCTGATCGCAGCACACAATGGCAAATTGATCGGCTTTACAGGACCGCTGGATGTAGAAAAGAGCGGGAGAGGATATTTTTGCGGGATCGGTGTAGATCCCGATTACCGGGGGAAAAGGATATCAACAATCCTGTTCTGCAGGTTATGCATAAGCCTGAAGGAAAAGGGTGCAGATTTTATGAGCCTTTTTACAGGAGAAAATAATCCGGCAAGAAATATTTATGAGGCTGCAGGCTTCCGGATCGTGAGGACCTGGGCGGATATGAGGAAGGAATGGAAAGACGGATGAATGGGGAAAGAAAGTGCATCATGGCGATAGGAGGCCATGTGGGCGATGCAGAGCTGACAAGCGGCGGATTTCTGGCTACTATGGCACTTAAAGGTTACCGGATTGTTACTGTAGCATTGACCGGCGGGGAAAGAGGGAATCCGCCTGATAAGTCTGTGAAAGAATACAGGATACAAAAAGAAAAAGAAGCCGCTTCCTTTGCAGGAATGCTTCAAGGGGAGGCAGTGGTATTCCCTTACACAGATGGAGAATTGCCGGACAATGAGGAGGTAAGGTTTCGGCTTTGTGATATGATCCGGCAATACCGGCCTGCTGCATTGCTGACCCATTGGAAGAATAGCATGCACAAAGATCATGAAACAACCCACAGAATTGTTAAGGATGCTCAGTTTTTCGCAGGACTGTCCGGACTTCAAAGGGAAAACAGCGCTCATTTTGCAAAAGGACCCTACTATGCGGAAAACTGGGAAGATTCGGCTGGCTTTGAAAAATATATTTATCTGGAAGTATCAAAAGAAGGATTTGAACTATGGAAAAAGGCCATTGACACCCATTGGTTTGCCATGCACAGTCCATCGTTTCCCTATAAAGAATATTATGAGCATCTTATGAGGATAAACGGCTGTCTGGCAAGAACCGGGTACGCAGAGGCATTTGATGTGGATCAGGAACAAAAAAAGGTTATATTATCGGAAGTGTAAAGCCACTTCCGATAATCGGATGGGCGGGCTAAAAAACAGCCCTTTTATCTTCACTTGCGTTGTAAGCGAAGATAAGTTTATTATCTAAATTATAAAGAGGGTCAATATGGTGAAAAACGGAATCGATTGTGTGGACCGCTGGCATAAGGTCTTAGACGGGAAACGTCTGGGTCTGATCACTTCTATATCAGGCGTTGACTGTCATTTAAATTCTACCATCGACATACTTCATAAAAAATACCGGCTGACCGCCCTTTTTGGACCGGAGCACGGAGTCAGGGGTAATGTGGGAGCAGGCGGTAATGTTGAGGACTACATAGACAAGGATACCGGATTGCCGGTATATAGCCTGTACCGGAAAAATTTAAAGAGACTTACCAGGGAAATGTTAGATCAGGTGGATGCTGTCGTATATGATATTCAGGATATTGGAGTCAGATATTACACCTTTATATCAACGATGATCTATGCAATGGAGGAGTGCACAAGGTATGGAAAAGAGCTTATTATACTGGACCGTTATAATCCCCTGGGGGATCTGGCGGAGGGCAACTGCTTAAAGCCTGGATTTGAAAGCTTTGTAGGGACCTATCATCTGTGTATGCGCTATGGGCTTACGGTGGGAGAACTGGCCCTTATGGTAAATGAGGAGAAAAACCTTGGCTGCCGGCTGACGGTAATTCCCTGTGAGGGCTGGAACAGGTATACCATGCACCCGGAAACCGGTCATGTGTGGGTGATGCCAAGCTCGGGAATTCCAAGATATGAGACTGCCCTGGTATATGCGGGAACCTGCCTTTTTGAAGGAACGAATATATCAGAAGGAAGGGGAACTACGGCACCTTTTGAAATAATCGGTGCGCCATTTGTAGATGCAGGTAAGCTTGTAAAGCGTATGACAGAAAAAAGACTTCCAGGCGTGTTGTTTTCCCCGGCTTATTTTACACCCTGTTTTTCAAAGTTTAAGGGAGAAGCCTGTGAAGGAATCCATATTCATGTTACAGACAGCCGGGCCTTCCGGTCCACGGTCTGCGGTTTAGAGCTCCTTGATGCTATAAAGACCATTTATGAAGACCGCTTTGCTTTTCTGGATCCTTATGAGGGAAGCACCAGGCGAATGGAGGATCTTTTGTTCGGTTCAGATCAGCTGACAAAGAAAACAGCTTCAAAAGATGAATTGCTGGCCGGATTTGAGAGGGATGCAAAAGCGTTTTCTGAGCGTAAAAAAGCATATCATCTTTATAAATGAAAGAGGTGACTGGAGTTTGGGAGAAATGACATTAAAACAAAAGATCGGGCAAATGATCGTAGCCGGTTTTCCGGCTGGGGAATTAAGGGAAGACATGATTCGGCTGATAAGAGAGTATAAAGTAGGGAACCTTATCTTGTTTTCCCATAACATAGAAAGCAGGAACCAGCTGAAGGGACTTTGTGAGTCCATTCAAAGGCTGGTAAAGGAAGAAACCGGAGAATTTGCCTTTATCACCATCGACCAGGAGGGGGGAGTTGTAAGAAGACTTCCGGAGGGATCGGTCAGTATACCGGGAGCAATGGCTCTTACACAGACCGGAGATAAGGAGAATGCGTATGAGGCGGCACTTCTTACAGGACAGGAATTAAGAGAGCTGGGAATCAATTTCAATCTGGCTCCGGTACTCGATATTAATAACAATCCGGATAATCCGGTGATCGGTGTGCGAAGCTTTGGACCGGATAAGACCATGGTATCCGAATTTGGCTGTGCAATGGTGAAGGGATATTTAGATGCCGGAATCATGTGTTCTGTGAAGCATTTTCCGGGCCATGGAGATACGGCAGTGGATTCTCATCTTTCCCTGCCCTGCATCCGGAAATCCTATGAAGAGCTGGAGCAGGAAGAGCTGATTCCATTTATAGAGGCCTTCCGGCGGGGAGCCACAGCCGTAACCCTTGCCCACATTTTATTTCCAAGAATTGAAAAGGAACATTTACCGGTAACCATGTCAGAAACCATAATCCAGGGAATCTTAAGAAACAGACTGGGATTTGAAGGGCTGGTGATTTCCGACTGCCTGGAAATGAATGCCATTAAAGAATATTTCGGTACTGCTACCGGTGCTAAAAAGGCCATTATGGCAGGCGTGGATCTTGTATTCATTTCCCATACGGCAAGCCTTGCAGCGGAAGCAGCCAGGGAAATAGAGAGGGCAGTGGAATCCGGCGAGATCCCAATATCCCGGATAGACGATGCAGTGGAACGGATCCTGGCATACAAAAAAAGATATGCGGCACCCAATGCGAATGAGGGAAAGAAATCCCTTAAAGAAGCGGGAGAGTTTGTAAAATCACTGTATCGTGGCAGCATACGGTTTACGAACCGGGAAAGAGGATATGGCCATCCGCTGGGAAAAAAACCTGTATTTTTAAGCTGTTTTGCCTATCGTTCCACTTTGGCCTCCAGCCGTGTGATGGAGGATCTGCTGTTTGCAGCATATATGCAGGAAAGGTTTGGAGGAGATGCGTATTCTTTTTCCATAGATCCGGATTCAAGGGAAATAAATGAAGTACTGGAAAAGGTAAAAGATAAGGGATATACCAATCTTGTACTTGGCACCTACAATGGGCATTTAAACCGTGGTCAGAGTTCCCTTGCAAGAGAACTGGAAAAGTTAAGGATACCGATGGTCATGGCGGCATTTCGAAATCCCTATGATCTGGACGAAGTCGGTGATGGGGTTGATAAAATTGCGGCATATGAATACAGCAGACAATCCTTTGAGGCGGTGGTGCCTTTGTTTAAACAGTGAAGTTGTAATAGGGGAAATTCCATAGAACTGTATATAGATTCTTTTATCTTAAAGAATCTATATACAGTTAATTTATAATGCTGATATTGGAAACAGTATCTTCATTTAAAGTGATTCGTACTACGGTGTCCGCGGACAGATCAGTAACTGAAGCGCTTTCTTTTTCCATGCCTTTCGTAATGAAAGCAGAATCAGGAATGGTGTAGGTTTTTAATTCCCCGTTGCCGTTTATGCTGCAGCCGTTGAGCGCCAGGATGCAGATGGCTGCACATAATAGGTTTATGCTATTTTTTTCAAGCTTCTCACACCTTTCATGGTTTTGATTTCAGATAGGGTGTATCTGATGCGGTTGATTATAACGCATATTTCTTAAAAAGAACTGAAAAATTTATATGAATTCACCATCTTCAGGAATTCTTAACGCCTGTCTTCCCATTCTGTATCTTTTCTCATACAATATAAACATTCTTCATAGTGATACTTATCCCTTTTGAGGGTGAAGCGTCCTCGCCAGAAGAAAGCATTTGTTTGATTTCCTATGCGTATCAAGAGGGGGTGTAGCAGAAGTATTCATGAAATAATTGTTACTTTCCCCGTAGTATGTTAAAATGTTTTCATTAACAAAAGGAGGGATTGTTATGAAACGATTGGAAACTGACCTTCATCTCCATTTGGATGGATCATTATCCATTGAGACTGTAAAGCTGCTTGCGGCGCAGGTCGGATATGACTTTGAAGGGCAGGGCGGAAGGAAAAGCCTTGTTGCAGGGGAAAACTGTGAAAGCTTAGTGGATTATTTAAAGTGCTTTGATCTGCCGGGGATGCTGCTTCAGACAGAAGAAGCTCTGGAACTGGCTTCCCATCACTTGACAGAAGAGCTGGCTTCCCAGGGACTGATTCTCAGTGAGATCCGTTTTGCTCCCCAGCTCCATACGGGAAAGGGACTGACAAAGGAAAAAGCTTTAGAAGCGGTCATAAGAGGAGTGAGGAAGGGCACAGAAAAGTCCCATATGATAGCTGGGATCCTTCTTTGTGCCATGGTAAACGGGCCTGACCGGGAAAATGAGGAAACCTTTGAACTGGCCCAGGCCTATCTTGGAAAGGGCGTAGTGGGAGTGGATCTTGCAGGGCCGGAGGGTATGATCCCCATGGATCACTTTGAGCATCTTTTTAAGGAGGCCGGCCGGAGAGACATTCCCTTTACCATACATGCAGGAGAGTGCGGTGATTATGAAAATATTACAAAAGCGGTCCATTACGGAGCAAAAAGAATCGGACATGGATGTGCCGCAATCAAGTCAGAGGCATGTATGGACCTCTTAAAAAAGGAAAAGATTACCTTAGAGATGTGTGTGATCAGCAACCTTCAGACAAAGGCCGTTCCCTCCATAGGGGAGCATCCGTTAAAGGCCTTTTATGACAGAGAAATCCGGGTTACCTACAATACGGATAACATGACAGTTTCAGATACCACACTGGAAAAGGAAGCAGAGCTCATTAAGAAATATATGGGATTTACGGAAGCGGATCTAAGACAAATGAACCGGTATGCACTGGAAGCAGCTTTCTTTGAAAATAGACAGAAAGAAAAAATATTTGCATTTTTCGACAATAATAATTATAATGAATGATAACTACGTTTAAAAATAGGTGAAAACCAGGAGTGCAACAAAAGGGTGACGGCATATGGCAGATAATCCAATGATGGAAAAGAATAATTTGGCGGCTTTGGAAAAAGAACGTCCGGAAAAGCGGAAGGTGGATGTGGATCTGGAAGCTCCGGCTGATTTTACCAGCCCGGACGTACTTTATGAAGAGCTGGTCCGCAGTATAAGGAGATATCACCCTTCCGATGATATCACCATGATAGAAAAGGCATATCATATTGCGGATAATGCGCATAAGGACCAAAGGCGCAAATCGGGTGAACCGTATATCATTCACCCTCTTTGTGTTGCCATTATTCTGGCCGATTTAGAGATGGATAAAGAGACCATTGCCGCCGGGATCCTTCATGATGTGGTCGAAGACACGATCATGTCCTTAGATGAGCTGAAGGCGGAATTCGGGGAAGAGGTAGCCCTTTTAGTGGACGGCGTTACCAAGCTGACCCAGATATCCTGGTCCATGGATAAGATGGAGATTCAGGCTGAAAACTTAAGAAAGATGTTTTTAGCCATGGCAAAGGATATCCGCGTCATTATCATCAAGTTGGCGGACCGCCTTCACAACATGCGGACGCTGCAGTACATGAAACCGGAAAAACAGAAGGAAAAGGCAAAGGAGACCATGGAAATCTATGCTCCCATTGCCCACCGCCTTGGTATTTCCAAGATAAAGATCGAGCTTGACGATCTGTCCTTAAGATATCTGCAGCCGGAAATATATTACGAGCTGGCGGAGAAAATATCTTTAAAAAAGGATGCCAGGGAAACCTTTGTAAAGAGCATTGTAGATGAGGTGCAGGAACATTTACGGACCGGCGGGATCGAAGCCAGGGTAGATGGCCGCGTGAAGCATTTTTTCAGCATCTATAAAAAGATGGTGAATCAGAATAAGACTCTGGATCAGATTTATGACCTGTTTGCGGTTCGTATTATCGTCGACAGCGTAAAGGACTGCTACGCCGCCCTTGGGGTGATTCATGAGATGTATAAGCCCATTCCCGGCCGTTTCAAAGATTATATTGCAATGCCGAAACCCAACATGTACCAGTCTCTTCATACCACTCTGATCGGAAACAATGGGCAGCCCTTTGAGATCCAGATCCGTACTTACGATATGCACCGTACCGCAGAATACGGTATTGCCGCTCACTGGAAGTATAAGGAGAGCGGAAGCGGACAGGTGGCGGCAGGCAAAGAGGAAGAGAAGTTAAGCTGGCTGCGTCAGATTCTGGAATGGCAGAAGGACATGTCCGATAACAAGGAATTCTTAAATATGGTAAAGGGAGATCTGGATTTATTCTCCGACAGTGTTTACTGCTTTACCCCTTCCGGGGATGTGAAGAATCTTCCTGCTGGCTCCACACCCATTGATTTTGCATACTCCATACACAGTGCGGTAGGCAATAAGATGGTGGGATCCAGGGTCAACGGAAAACTGGTGAACATTGATTACGTAATTGAGAACGGCGACCAGGTGGAGATCATCACTTCCCAGAACAGCCGGGGCCCCAGCCGGGACTGGCTGAATATAGTGAAAAGCACCCAGGCCAAGAACAAGATCAACCAATGGTTTAAAACAGAACTGAAAGAAGATAACATCCTTCGCGGCAAGGAGATGGTGGACCGCTACTGCAAGACAAAGGGAATCAATTATTCTGAGATCAGCAAGCCGGAATACCAGGAAAAGGTCATGAAGCGTTATGCGTTCCGTGATTGGGAGTCAGTTCTTGCATCCATCGGACATGGGGGCCTGAAAGAGGGCCAGGTCATCAATAAGATGGTGGATGAACGGAATAAGAAGCTTAAGAAAGATGTTACGGACAACAGCATTTTAAATGACATAGAGGATATGAGCAACAGGCTGCCAGTCAAGAGACGCTCGGGCAGCGGAATCGTTGTAAAGGGAATCCACGACCTTGCAGTCCGCTTTTCCAAATGCTGCAGCCCGGTGCCGGGAGATGAGATCGTAGGCTTTGTAACCCGCGGACGGGGAATTTCTATCCACAGGACTGACTGCGTCAACGTCTTAAACCTGCCTGAGGATGAGCGGAATCGTCTGATTGATGCGGAATGGCAGGAATCGGAGGGTGATGACACCAAGGAACGGTATTCCTCGGAAATCAAGATATTTGCCAATAACCGGATCGGCATGTTTGTCGACATATCCAAGGTGTTTACAGAGAGGCAGATCGACATCACCTCCATGAACTCCAGAACCAACAAGCAGGGCAAGGCGACCATTACCATGACCTTTGACATTCATGGTGTGGAAGAACTGGGGAAGCTGGTTGATAAGCTGAGACAAATCGAAGGAGTCATAGACATTGAGAGGACTGCGGGATAACGCAGTTTTCTCTTTTTGCGCGAAGTAAACCAAATGATAAAACATGGAAATCGTGTTTTTCTTTGTTGCCTGAACCGGATTTGCATCAGGTTTACATAAAGATAATTTCAGTTAGGAGATAAAAAACATGAGTGATTTCAGAATAAAGACCTGTCCTGTGGGCCAGCTTGGAACCAATTGCTATGTAATATACCGGGAATCCCTAAAAAAGGCGGTAATCGTGGACCCGGGCGCAGACGGGGCATATATCCTGGACCTGTGCCGGGAGCTTTCCCTGAATCCGGAGGCGATTTTACTGACTCATGGGCATTTTGATCACATTCTGGCGGTAAAAGATATCAAAGAAGCATTTCCTGATGTGAAAATTTTTGCCGGAAAGCAGGAAAAAGAGATGCTTGCAGAACCGTCTGTCAATTTGTCTTCCTCTTTTGGTATGGCTTATACGGTTCATGCAGACGGATATGAGGAGGATGGAGCCATTCTATCTCTTGCAGGAATGACCTTTAAGGTTTTGTTTACCCCAGGCCATACTTCAGGTTCGGTCTGTTATCTGATCGAGTCTGAAAACATCCTCATAAGCGGTGACACTCTCTTTTTGGAGTCTTTGGGAAGAACGGACTTTCCTACGGGAAGTCAGTCCCAGATCTTAAGCTCCATAAAGGAACGGCTTTTTGTCCTGCCTGACGATACACTTGTTTATCCGGGGCATGGGGAGGCGACCACGATTGGTCATGAGAAAGTATATAACCCGGTGGCATTATACAGAGGATAGAAGCATTAAGAGTATAGCACCCTGCGGGTATCCCGATATACCCCAAAAGCATGGGAGCAGATGAGGAAGATACATGATAGGATTAATATTAGATGACCAGTCCTTTGAGCAGGATATCAGAGAGCTTTTGATGGCATTTTATCCGGGAGAGGGCTTTGTCCACAAAGAAAGCCGGTCAGAGGCCTACCGTCTTCTTGTCCGGGGCAGGACAGGGGAAGCTGATTATGAGCTGGCGATCCAGGATGTTGAGAAGGACATTGTAAGTTCTTCATCCACTGAAGTGGATTTTACTGACCGCTTCGAAACCAAGAACCGGATCAAACGGATGCTTTACGGCATGGTTCATGAGCTTACGGGGATAGAACTTCCCTGGGGAACCTTAACAGGAATCCGGCCTACCAAAATAGCCATGACAAGGCTTATGGAAGGGTATACGGATGGGGAAGTCCGCAGATACATGAAGGATACCTATTTAACCAGTGACGGAAAAGTGGATTTAAGCCTGGAGATTGCCAGGCGGGAGATGGAACTCATTTCTGCCATTGATTACAGCCACGGCTACAGCTTGTATATAGGTATTCCCTTCTGCCCTACTACCTGCCTTTACTGCTCCTTTACTTCCTTCCCTATTGGACAATGGGAAAAGCGCATGGAAGAGTATCTGGAAGCTTTATTTAAGGAAATGGATTATACAGCAAGGAAAATGGCAGGGAGGACCCTGGATACTGTTTATATCGGCGGTGGTACGCCTACTTCCCTTTCCGCCCTTCATCTGGATAAGCTGATCAGCAGGCTGAAAGCAACCTTTGATTTTACCGGGGTAAAGGAATTTACCGTTGAGGCCGGACGCCCGGACAGTATTACCATAGAAAAGCTTCAGGTTCTAAAAAGCCGCGGAGTGACCCGTATATCCATTAATCCTCAGACCATGAAACAGGAAACTCTGGATATCATCGGCCGGCGCCATACCGTAGACATGGTAAAGGACCGGTATTCCATGGCAAGGTCTTTGGGCTTTGACAATATCAACATGGATTTAATCATCGGCCTGCCGGAAGAGGATATGGAAGATGTGACCCGAACCATGGAGGAAATAAAGGCTCTTGGGCCAGATGGCATTACTGTTCATTCCCTTGCCATCAAGCGTGCGGCCCGCCTTAATATGTTTAAGGAAAAGTACGAGGATTTAAAGATCACCAATACTCAGGAAATGATCGATTTGACTGCCACCTATGCCAGAAGCATGGGGCAGGAGCCCTATTACCTTTACCGTCAGAAAAACATGGCCGGAAACTTTGAAAACGTTGGCTATTCTCTTCCAGGCAAAGCCTGCATCTATAATATTTTAATTATGGAAGAAAAGCAGACCATTATAGCCTGCGGGGCAGGAACCACCACAAAGGTGATATTCCCATCAGAAAACCGTCTGGAGCGTGTGGAAAATGTCAAGGATGTGGAACAGTATATTGCAAGAATCGACGAAATGCTGGAAAGAAAAGAAAAAATGCTTGCAAAATTGGAAATGTAATTTACAATAGAGGCATGATTTCATAATAACTACCTATGCTTTCGGGGCATAGAGGCATACCCGAAGGGTGTTTCCTATATATTGTCGGGAATTTCCCTATAAAATAAGAAAAAACGGAGTGAACGAAATGGCATTGAAAAAGAAACCGGTTACCGGAATGAAGGATATTCTTCCCGCCGAGATGCAGGTACGGGAATATGTGATGAACCAGATACGTGAAACCTATGGTGGCTTCGGCTTTCATTCCATCGAGACTCCCTGTGTGGAGCATATCGAGAACCTGACCAGCAAACAGGGCGGAGATAATGAAAAGCTGATTTTCAAGATCATGAAGCGGGGAGAAAAATTAAATGTGGAGACAGCACAGGCGGAAAATGATCTGGTTGACAGCGGCCTCCGGTATGACCTGACCGTTCCCTTGTCCAGATATTATTCTAATAATGCTGCATCCCTGACCGCTCCCTTTAAATCTCTTCAGATGGGAAGCGTGTGGAGGGCGGACCGTCCCCAGAAAGGGCGGTTCAGACAGTTCGTCCAGTGTGACATCGACATACTGGGGGATTCCACCAGGCTTGCAGAGATTGAGCTGATTCTGGCTACCACCACATTGCTTGGAAAGATTGGCTTTAAGGGGTATACCGTAAGGATCAATGACCGGAATATCTTAAAGGGAATGGCTGCTTTCTGCGGTTTTCCGGAAGAAGCCTATGACCAGGTGTTCATCATTCTTGATAAGATGGACAAGATCGGTATGGATGGTGTGGCAAGAGAACTGGCGGAAGCAGGTTATGATGAAGAAAAAATTAAAAAATATTTATCCCTTTTTGAGTCGGTGACACCGGATGCTGCCGGAGTGCGCAGCCTGGGCAGCGTCTTAAAAGATGCGATGGATCAGGAACAGGCGGAGAACCTGGCGGCTATCATTGACAGTGTGAGCCAGATTACCACCAGCCAGTTTCACATCGTGTTTGACCCTACCCTCGTGAGAGGGATGTCTTATTACACCGGAACCATTTTTGAAATCCAGGTGGACGGTTTTCCTGGTTCCGTAGGTGGCGGCGGCCGCTACGATAAGATGATCGGGAAATTCACTGGCATGGATACGCCTGCCTGTGGTTTTTCCATTGGATTTGAACGGATCATCACTATCCTGATGGATGAGGGCTTCACGGTTCCCGGAAAGGAAGACAAGGTGGCCTTTCTGATTGAAAAGGGTGTAAGTGATGATGTGATGAATGGGGCCATCAAAGAGGCGATGGAAGAACGGGCCAAGGGTGTGACTGTTCTGGTTTCCCAAATGAATAAAAATAAAAAGTTCCAGAAAGAAGGCCTTGAGAAGGAAGGTTATACACTGTTTAAGGAATTCTATAAGGATGCACTTAAGTAAATTTATCAGGAGGAACGCCCCAAGGGCATACAGATATGCCAAAAAACATGGGCAGGAAAGAGGATATTATGGCAGAGTCAATGTTAGGCTTAAAAAGAACACATAGATGCACAGAGGTTACAACAGCCAATGTGGGCAGCGAAGTAACGGTTATGGGCTGGGTCCAGAAAAGCAGAAATAAGGGAGGAATCATTTTTGTTGATTTAAGAGACCGTTCCGGAATTCTGCAGATCATTTTTGAAGAAAGCGATTGTGGAGCTGAAAGCTTTGCAAAGGCAGAAAAATTAAGAAGTGAATTTGTTATCGCAGTAACCGGCGAAGTGGAAACAAGGGCAGGAGGAGTGAATGAGAACCTGGCCACAGGAGCCATTGAAGTGCGGGCAAAGGGCTTAAGGATCTTATCCGAATCTGAGACACCTCCCTTCCCCATCGAAGAGAACAGCAAGACAAAGGAAGAACTGAGATTGAAATACCGTTTCCTTGACCTTAGAAGACCGGATATCCAGAAGAACATCAGGGTGAGAAGCCAGGTTGCCACCTTAACAAGGGCATTTTTGGCGGAAGAGGGCTTTTTAGAGATTGAAACGCCGACACTGATTAAGAGCACTCCGGAAGGTGCCCGGGACTATCTGGTTCCAAGCCGTGTCCACCCAGGCTCTTTCTATGCACTTCCCCAGTCTCCCCAGCTTTTTAAGCAGCTGCTGATGTGTTCCGGTTATGACCGTTATTTCCAGCTGGCAAGATGCTATCGTGATGAGGACCTGCGTGCAGACAGACAGCCGGAATTTACCCAGATCGATATGGAGCTGTCCTTTGTGGATGTGGAGGACGTGCTGGAAGTCAATGAAAGGCTGTTAAAGAAATTATTTAAGGAAATCACTGGATTTGATATCCACCTTCCAATTACCAGAATGACCTGGAAAGAAGCTATGGACCGCTTTGGTTCTGACAAGCCGGATATGCGTTTTGGAATGGAACTTAAAAATGTTTCCGATGTAGTCAAGGATACGGAATTTGCAGTGTTTAAGGGTGCGCTTGAAAACGGCGGTTCTGTCCGAGGGATCAATGCCGAAGGACAGGGAGCCATGCCTCGTAAAAAAATCGATGCCCTGGTGGAATATGCAAAAGGCTTTGGCGCCAAGGGACTGGCTTATCTGGCTGTAAATGAAGACGGAACCTATAAATGCTCCTTTGCAAAATTCATGACAGAAGAAGAGCTTCATACTCTTGCAGATGCAATGGGAGCAAAGCCTGGAGATCTGCTTTTATTTGCGGCAGACCGGGATAAAGTGGTATTTGACGTATTAGGCAACTTGAGACTGGAGCTTGCAAGGCAGCTTGATCTTCTGAAAAAGGATGACTTTAAATTCTTATGGGTAACGGAATTCCCGCTGCTTGAGTATTCCGAAGAACAGGGCCGTTTTACTGCTATGCACCACCCATTTACCATGCCTATGGATGAAGACTGGGCACTTATTGACAGCAATCCTGGCGCTGTCCGTGCAAAAGCATATGACATCGTGTTAAATGGTACGGAGCTTGGAGGAGGTTCTGTCCGAATCCACCAGAGCGATATCCAGTCCAAGATGTTTGAAGTGCTGGGCTTTACAAAGGAACAGGCGGAGGATCAGTTCGGATTCCTTTTGGAGGCGTTTAAATATGGTGTTCCACCTCACGCAGGACTTGCTTACGGTCTGGACCGGGTTGTTATGCTGATGGTAGGTGCAGACAGCATCCGGGATGTAATCGCATTCCCTAAAGTTAAAGATGCCTCCTGCCTGATGACTGAGGCACCTTCATCGGTAGATCCGAAGCAGCTTGTGGAGCTGGGAATAGAAATCAGTGAAGAAAATGAATAATTGATTGATGAGGGATGCTCTTCTGCTAAAAGTGTCAGCTTTTGGCGGATGGGGCATCCCTTTTCTATGTTTATAATTCTCATGTCTAAAAGAAACCTGAGAAATAGAAGAAATAATTTTAAAATATGGAAATATAATATACTATTTTTACATTTATCTGATATAATAGAGGAAAACGTACTTTTCAAAAGGAGGGTTTCAACAATGAAAGGAAGTAAGACAAGAAGGTTTCTGTCACTATGGCTGGCTTTACTCATGGTCCTGTCCCTGACGACAGGCATATCCTTTTCTTCTCTGGCGGCAGACCGGGATATCGTGGTTCTCTATACCAATGATGTCCACTGCGGGGTTGATGAAAACATAGGATATGCGGGACTTGCTCTCTATAAGAAAGAGATGCAGGCCCAGACTCCATATGTGACGCTGATTGACGCTGGAGATGCCATTCAGGGCGCACCCATTGGGACATTGTCAGACGGAGGTTATCTGATCGACATTATGAATAAGGTCGGTTATGACTTTGCGGTGCCGGGCAACCATGAGTTCGATTATGGGATGCCCCGTTTTCTGGAATTGGCAGGAAAGTTAAGCTGCGGTTACTATTCAAGCAATTTTATGGATTTAAGGACTGGCTCCGCGGTATTTGCTCCCTATAAGATCTTTACATATGGGGATACTAAGGTCGCGTTTGTAGGTGCAACTACCCCGGAAAGCTTTACGAAATCCACACCAGCTTATTTCCAGGATGGAAATGGAAATTATATTTACGGTTTTTGTGAAGATGAAAATGGACAAAAACTTTATGACCAGATCCAGTCATCTGTAAACAGTGCAAAAGCAGAGGGAGCTAATTATGTAATTTTGGTAGGCCATTTGGGCGAAAACGGGACAACAGACCGTTGGACCTCTGATAACGTGATCAAGAATACTACGGGCATTAATGTATTAATCGACGGCCATTCCCATGAGGAATATGGAAAGTACGTAAAGAATAAGGATGGCCAGGATGTGCTTCTTACCCAGACAGGTACAAAGTTAAAGAATTTCGGAAAGCTGACACTGCATACGGATGGAACCATTTCAAACGAACTGGTTTCCCAGGTTCCGGCAGGAGCGGGCACCAGCGCCTATACCGTAAAAAATGGGGATTCCTTAAGCCGGATCGCTAAGAGAGAATTAGGCTCCTATAACCGTTGGAATGAAATCTATGAAGCAAATAGAGATAAAATCAAGGATCCTAATGTCCTGACTGTAGGAGTACAGTTGGTGATTCCCGGAAAAAGCGCTATCACAGCTGACGGAAAGGCCATTGACTATGATACAGACAAATTCATTAAGGTGATTCAGGCTCAGTATAATGAGACACTGAAGACTGTGATCGGACATACGGATGTTGAACTTACGGTGAATGACCCGGCAACCGGAAAACGTGCGGTCAGAAGCGCAGAGACAAACCTTGGCGATCTGTCTGCGGACGCATACCGCTATGTGCTTGGAGCAGAAATCGGCCTTTCAAATGGCGGCGGCGTCAGAGCCAACATTAAGGCCGGCAATATCACCTACAATGATACCCTTACCGTGTTCCCATTCGGCAATATGGGATGTGTTGTAGAGGTAACTGGCCAGCAGATCAAGGATGCCCTGGAAATGGCATCCCGGAACTGCCCAAAGGAGAATGGTGGTTTCCTTCATGTATCAGGTCTTACCTATACAATCGATACTTCCAAGGCCTCCAATGTTCAGGTAGATGAAAAAGATAATTTTATAAAAGTAAACGGAGCATACCGGGTATCCGATATTATGGTAGGCGGCGCTGCTCTTGATGTGAACAAGACTTATACCGTAGCCGCTCATAACTACATGTTAAAGTCTTCCGGTGATGGCATGACCATGTTTAAAGGAAGCAAGATAATCAGGGATGATGTCATGACTGATGTAGATTTACTTTCCACTTATATCCGCAGCAATTTAGGCGGCAATGTAGGTGCTGATTATGCAAATCCTGCAGGTCAGGGCAGAATTACCATTAAATAAAATGAAAAGCAGCCTGCCCCGGTAAGATGGGGGCAGGCTTTTCCATTGCTTCTTTTCACAGGAAATGATACACTTAAAGTCAGAAACAATTACAGATAAAGATTAGGAGATTGATATTATGCTGTTAAAAAACCCGCAGACCCGTTTTGAGGAAATATACCAAATTTATAAGGAATCATTTCCAAATATTGAGCGCCGGACAAAAGACGATCAGAAAAGGGTTTTCGGTAATCCCTGCTATAAAGTCCGGGTGATAGAAGAGGAAGAAAAGATTGTGGCCTTTCTGGGATACTGGGATCTGACCTCTTGTGTTTTTTTGGAACATTTGGCCACAACGGAAGTATGCAGGGGAAAGGGATATGGAAAGAAGCTGGTACAAGAGGTTATGGAGGAAACAGAAAAGCCTGTGTTTCTGGAAATAGAACCAATCACGGAGGAGAACCCTATGACCAGAAGCAGGGCAGTATTTTATGAAAGGCTGGGATTTTACTCCAATTCCTTTTATTATGAGCAATTGCCCTTAAAGCCTTTGGACAGACCTATTCAGCTGTGGATTATGAGTTATGGAAAACCTGTGCCGGAAGAGGAATTTCTGCCGTATAAGAAAGAAATTTATGAAAAAGTATATGGTGTGGAGGCTTTTGAAACATAATTGAGAGTGCAGCCATGTACTGTCAGAGAAGCCGGCATAATGCCGGCTTCGGCTGTGGGGGAATGCCGGAGGCTCAGATGAAGAATATTCCTAACTTAATTACAATGACAAGAGTGTTAGGAACCATGGTTTTGTTGACAATGGAACCATTTTCAAGACAATTTCTCATTGTATATTTTTTATGCGGCATCAGTGATGTTTTGGACGGAATGATTGCGCGAAAGATGAATGCCGTAAGTAAAAAGGGTCAGATGCTGGATAGCATTGCTGATGTTTTCATGGTTATAGTTTTGCTGTCCATATTTGTTCCCAGCTTCAAATTGCCTTTATGGGGAATCTATTGGGTCGCTGCGATTGCTGTTGTTCGTCTGATATCGCTAGGTGTTGGTTTTATTCGTTACAGACAACTTGCATTTTTGCACACTTATGCTAATAAGCTGACAGGGTTTGCTTTGTTTACCTTTCCATTTCTATATATTGGATCAGGATTATATGCGGCGGCTATTTTGGTTTGTTTGATTGCAAGCATTTCGGCAATAGAAGAATTAATTATCAATACTGTTTCTATAAAGTTACTGCGAGATATTAAATCCATATTTTCACTAAGAAAATAGAATTGTCAATCGGATATTCGCAATCCGCTATGCTGTTTGCTCACCGCGTGACCCGCTTCACGGCATGAACTCATCGCTGCTATCGCAGCTTGTAAGAAGGGGCTTGCCCCCCTTCTGACATAGCTTGCCCCGCTATATCGGGTATAATGGGAAGTGAAAAATGTTATTGATTGTGTACCAAATGAGTTGTGGAATAAAGAGTATTGTGAAATGCCTTGTTGGAAACATATCTATCATATGCTTCATTCATTGGATTTATGGTTTATCAATCCCAGTGATAAAGAGTTTGCAGAGCCTGATATACACGAAAAGGACTTGAATAACTTAGATGTAATCTCCGGTAAATACCTTTTAAGAGAAGAAATAAATGAATATTTTGCTGATATTGATATAAAAGTAAAGACTTACCTTTCACAGCTAACAGATAATCAACTGTTAGATACTCCGCCTGATTGCGGATATAATAAATTCACTTTGATTTTAGCGCAGTTCAGGCATTTACATAGCCATATGGGAATGATAATGGGCTTTATCATTGACGACACAGGCTTATGGCCAAGAGTGTTGGGATTAGAGAATCCTTTTCCTATTGGGGAATATAAAAGATATTTTTAAATATAAACTTCAATATAGGAATATAAAGTTCAATTCGTCTATTAAGGTTAAGCAAAACAGGGAAGTTGATGGAGCTTTTTATTATGTTTTTCACATAAAGATATTTTGGCCAGCATAATGCCGGCTTTTTTTGTTCGCTCTAATATCCATAAAAGCCGTTTCTTCACAGGATGGGCTGCAAGATGCATATATTGATTTTAGTAGAATAAAAAAAGCAATTAATATGACTGGAGGAGTCGGTGGAAGTGAATCAATATAAAATATGCGTATATGCAATCTGTAAAAATGAAGAACAATTTGTAGACCGCTGGATGGATGCAGTATCAGAAGCCGATGCTGTCATTGTGACGGATACAGGATCAACTGATCATACGGTTGAAAGACTTCGGGAAAGAGGAGCCATTGTATATGAAGAAACTATATCGCCATGGCGGTTTGACACAGCCCGCAATGTGGCTCTAAGCCATGTCCCCGAGGATGTTGACATCTGTGTTTCGAACGATTTAGATGAGGTCTTTGAGTCAGGCTGGCGGAAAAAGCTGGAAGAGCTATGGAGACCGGAATACACCCGTGCACGATACTTATTTACCTTTGCCTTTAATCCTGATGGTACCCCCCAAAAGCAGTATACCATGGAAAAAATCCATATCAGGCATGGCTATCGCTGGGTACATCCGGTACATGAGGTTCTGGAATACAGTGGCGCAGGGCCTGAGAAGATCTCATGGATCAATGGGTTGGTACTCAATCACTATCCGGATTTATCAAAGCCAAGAAGCCAATATCTTCCCCTTTTGGAATTATCTGTTCAGGAAAACCCGCTTGATGACAGGTCTATGTTCTGGCTTGGAAGAGAATACGTGTATCATAGAAATTTTGATAAGGGAATTGAAACGTTGAAGAAACACCTTTCCCTTGAAACGGCTCAATGGAGTGAGGAACGAAGTGCCTCCATGCGCTTTATTGCTCAATGTTATGAAGAGAAGGGGAATATGAAAGAGGCCAGATCATGGCTTTTTCGGGCTTTGGCGGAATGTCCGGATGCTAGAGAACCATATCTTGCTCTGGTAAAATCAGCCTATAATGAAAAAAACTGGCCGCTGACCTTTGCCATGGCAGAAAAGGGATTAACTATCACAAGAAATTCAGGAAGTTATCTGGTTGACCCAGAAAGCTGGGGAAATGCTTTGTATGATTACGGTTCCGTCGGCGCTTACAATATGGGGATGTATGAGAAGGCCAGGGACTATGCCCGTATAGCCTTGAGCATGAACTCTTCTAATAAGAGGCTGCAAAATAATCTGTTATTGATTGAAGACAGGATCAAAAAACAGGAAAAGGCGGAGGAATCATCATGAAACTAAAAATCTGTGTTTATGCTATTTGTAAAAACGAGGTCCAATTTGTAGATAAATGGATGGACTCCATGAGTGAGGCTGATTTAATTGTAGTCACAGACACCGGTTCTGATGATGGGACTGTTGAAAGGTTAAAAGAACGGGGTGCGGTTGTATATGTGGACATAGTTAAGCCGTGGAGATTTGATGTGGCGCGGAATATTTCCTTGGATCATGTCCCGGAGGATATTGATATCTGTGTCTGCACGGACCTTGATGAATTATTTGAGCCAGGCTGGCGTAACAAACTGGAGGAAGCATGGCTTAACCATAGACCGGAAGGTTCCATGCCTACCGCAAAAATGGGAAGATACCCTTATAACTGGAGCCTTAAGGAAGATGGGACTCCAGACATTCAATTTTATTATTTTAAAGTCCACAGCCGGCAGGGGTTCCGTTGGAAATGCCCTATCCATGAATTTCTCCAATATACGGGGAATTCGCCCATTGAAACCATATATATTGAAGGAATGATTCTAAGCCATTACCCGGACCCTGAAAAATCCCGGGGTTCATATCTTCCTCTTTTGGAGCTTGCTGTAAAGGAAGCTCCGGATGATGAGAGGATGCGGTATTACCTTGGAAGAGAATATATGTATAAAAGCCAGTGGCAAAAATGCATAGAAACGCTTAAGGAATATCTGGCTTTGCCGGCTGCTGTATGGAGTGATGAGCGTTGTGCCGCTATGCGCTGGATTGCAAAATCCTGCTATAAAATAGGAGATCTGAAGGGAGCGTATGCCTGGTATTACAAAGCAATTGCAGAAGTACCGGATATGCGTGATTCCTATGTAGAGTTCTCTAAAATGTGCTATGAAATAAAAGATTGGGCGATGACTTACTTTTTAACAAAAGAAGCTTTAAAGATAAAGGAAAAATCGAGGACTTTTGTCAATATGGGATATTCCTGGGATTATACCCTGGATGATTTTTGCGCCATAGCTGCCTATAGGCTGGGTATGCCGAAGGAATCCCTGGAACATGCAAAGAGTGCTCTTGAATATGCCCCCGATAATGAACGGCTAAAAAGCAATTTTAACATTATCGCAGCCGAACAAAAATCAAATCATCCTTAAAAATGGAACGTATTAATGATGACATTCTAATATGTTCCTTTATGGATTTTTAGAAAGGGCGTCGTACTATGCAATATGCCAGTGATGGTCATGAAATTAACCAGGCGGCGGCAATACAGGAGTGTTCAGGAAACGTTTGCAGATGTAACAGAGGATGCTGTTCTATGGGGCATGCAGGTCCAACAGGTCCAACGGGTCCAACGGGTCCGACAGGCCCGCGGGGAGCAAGTGGTCCAATGGGGCCGAGAGGAGTTGTGGGGCCAGTGGGTCCAACGGGTCCACGTGGAGCAACAGGTTCGACTGGTCCACAGGGAGGAACAGGCCCAACAGGTGAGCAAGGAGTCACAGGCCCAACTGGACCGCAGGGAGACACAGGCCCAACGGGTCCAACAGGCCCGCAAGGGATCATCGGCCCAACAGGTCAGCAAGGAGCCAACGGTCCAATCGGCCCGCAAGGAGCTACGGGCCCTACGGGTCCGACTGGCCTACAAGGAGTCACTGGTCCAACAGGTCCACAAGGAGTAACCGGTCCAACTGGCCCACAGGGATTGATCGGCCCAACGGGTCTGCAGGGGGACACCGGACCAACGGGTCCGCAAGGTATCACCGGCCAAATGGGTCCACAAGGAGCTACTGGTCCAACGGGTCCGCAAGGAGACACCGGTCCAACCGGTCCGCAAGGTATCACCGGCCCAATAGGTTCGCAGGGAGTCACCGGTCCAACGGGTCCGCAAGGAGTCACCGGTCCATCAGGTCCGCAAGGAGTTACAGGCCCAACAGGTCCACAGGGGGATATCGGCCCAATAGGTCCGCAAGGGGTCGCCGGTCCGACTGGCCCACAAGGGGACACTGGACCAGCCGGTCCGCAAGGGATAACCGGCCCAACGGGTCCACAGGGAGCTATAGGTCCAACAGGTTCACAGGGTGTAACAGGTCCAACTGGCCCGCAGGGAGTCACTGGCTCAACGGGTCCGCAAGGAGACACTGGTCCAATAGGTGCACAGGGAGCCACAGGCCCAATCGGGCCGCAGGGAGACACTGGCCCAACGGGTCCGCAGGGAGATATCGGCCTAACAGGTCCACAGGGAGATACCGGTCCAACAGGTCCGCAGGGAGTAACTGGCCCGCAGGGAGATACCGGCCCAACGGGTCCACAGGGGGCAATCGGCCCAATTGGCACACAGGGAGACACCGGTCCAACCGGCCCACAAGGAGTAACCGGACCAACTGGCCCGCAAGGGGTAATCGGCCCAACGGGTCCACAGGGAGACACCGGTCCAACAGGTCTGCAAGGAGTCATCGGTCCAACTGGCCTGCAGGGAGACACGGGTCCAACGGGTCCGCAAGGAGTCGCCGGTCCAACCGGTCCGCAGGGGGATACCGGTCCAACCGGTCCGCAGGGGGATACCGGCCCAACCGGTCCGCAGGGGGATACCGGTCCAACTGGTCCGCAGGGAGTCATAGGTCCAACCGGTCCAACAGGTCCGCAAGGAGTCATCGGCCCAACTGGTCCGCAAGGAGCTACAGGTCCAACAGGTCCGCAGGGTGTAACGGGTCCAACAGGCCCACAAGGAGTTATCGGCCCAACGGGTCCACAGGGAGACACTGGACCAACAGGTCCGCAAGGAGTCACCGGTCCAACAGGCCCACAAGGAGTCATCGGCCCAACGGGTCCACAGGGAGTCATCGGCCCAACTGGCTTGCAAGGAGTCACTGGTCCAACTGGTCCGCAGGGGGATACTGGTCCAACCGGTCCGCAAGGAGATACAGGCCCAACTGGTCCAACTGGCCTGCAGGGAGATACCGGTCCAATGGGTCCACAGGGAGATACCGGTCCAATCGGTCCACAGGGAGTGATCGGTCCAAACGGCCCGCAGGGAGACACCGGCCCAACGGGTCCACAGGGAGGCGTTGGCCCAACTGGTCCACAGGGGGACATCGGCCCAACCGGTCCACAGGGGGATAACGGACCAACCGGTCCACAGGGGGACACCGGACCAACTGGTCCACAGGGGGATATCGGTCCCACCGGTCCGCAAGGAGTCATAGGTCCCACCGGTCCGCAAGGATTAACTGGCCCAACCGGCCCACAGGGAGACACGGGTCCCACCGGTCCGCAAGGAGTGATCGGTCCAACCGGCCCACAAGGAGCTACCGGTCCAACCGGTCCGCAGGGTGTAACGGGTCCAACCGGCCCACAAGGTGTTATCGGCCCAACCGGTCCACAGGGAGACACAGGCCCAACCGGTCCACAGGGAGACACAGGCCCAACCGGTCCACAGGGAGACACCGGTCCAACCGGCCCGCAAGGAGTCACCGGTCCAACAGGTCTACAGGGGGATACAGGCCCAACCGGTCCACAAGGAGTCACCGGTCCAACCGGCCCACAGGGAGCTACGGGTCCAACCGGCCCAGAAGGAGTCACCGGCCCAACCGGCCCACAAGGAGCTATGGGTCCAACAGGTCCACAGGGAGTAACCGGCCCAACTGGTCCAACCGGTCCAACCGGCCCCAATTTTGCTACAAATGGCTTTTCTGCGTTCGTGGCCTCCTTGTCAGTATCAACAGATACGCAAATAACAAACTGGACCACGACTGCTCCTTATTATGGAAATGCAAATTTTAATGCAACAACAGGAAACTTTACTGTACCTACAACAGG
The DNA here is from genome assembly GCF_002797975.1 of [Clostridium] celerecrescens 18A. Taxonomy (NCBI): domain Bacteria; kingdom Bacillati; phylum Bacillota; class Clostridia; order Lachnospirales; family Lachnospiraceae; genus Lacrimispora; species Lacrimispora celerecrescens. Next base: position 5,182,348 of record NZ_PGET01000001.1, read on the forward strand.
AAGATACTCTATAAAGGCAACTATTAACTACTCTACAACAGCAGCAATAACGGGTTCAATTGGAAACACAATTAATCCGTCCTTTGCAGTATCAAGGACATCACCTACAACTACTACGATTGTGAGCGGCTTATTCCCTGTTTTAAACATTAACGTAACGCTCTTGACGTTAAGAGCCGTATTAGGTAATGGAACGGTTACCTTGGCTTGTGATGCAGCATTAAATAGTGGTGACGTTATTGGTTTGTTTTATGTATCAAGTGGTTTATCCTTAACTCTTAATCTTGGGGGAGCCAATACTGGAGGAATCGTATGGTCCGTTCATCAGACAGCATAGTATAATAGAATTGCAATCTCAAATTTAATTATTTTATAAAAGTTATCTCGAAGTTTATCCAAATGCTGTATGTAATTTAAGAATACGCATAAACTTCGGGATAACTTTTTTATTGTAGATCCTCTAGCAACTCTTTCTCATGTCTATGGATTATCTCTAAATTTATATTAATAGGAAACGAAAAATTGTTGAAACGAAAAGTTTATGCAATTACGGAGGAAGCACATCATGGTTAAACAGAAAAAATATAGATTGCAGGTAAGCTTATTTTATTTGTAAGCGTTTAGGTTTGCAGCATAATTTTCCTATTGATGATGTTCTTTTATGCAGGTCTGAATCGTGCGTATCAGAATTGGATTGACTCAAGATATCCAAGTTTCGATGCATATATTAAAATAGTTGTGGTATCTTGTAAGCACATTAGAGACCAACTATAAACGCTATGAAAACGGTGAGATCACAGAGCATGCAGTGCGTAAAAATGCGGAGAATATTGTACGGAATCTCTGCTAGAATGATGGAAAAGTTTATTTCTGGGCAGATACATCTGCCGGGTTGTGTGCCTCAAGGAGGTTTCAAACCAGGCAAGTCATGTGCTGAACTTATGTTTAATAGAAGTTACATCCCGTGAATAACCCATTGCCATTAATCAAGTGTCTTACAGCATTACGCAGATATCTGTGGTAGTTCAAAGCAAAACCACTGCCGAGCATAGCTCTGTTACCAGTGAAGATCCTTCCACATAAGTAAAAAATTTAAAATCACCAATCATAAATAAGTAGGTTATTCAATAAACATTAGTTCATTTTTTAGGTTAAAAACTGGATTTTATGTTCTTTTTGACGATTTATCCAAGAAGATATTGAATTAAAAATCTCCATATGATACGATGAAGCTGGTCAGTTATTTCTAAATTAATTATATAAGGAGGTTTTTTATAAATGGATATCCGTTATTCAGCAAACCAGAAGGATTTCAAACGTTACACAACAGAAGAAACCAGAAATGAGTTTTTAATTGAAAATTTATACGTTGCCAATGAGGTAGTTGCAGTATATTCTCACGTAGATCGTATGGTAACCTTAGGCTGCATGCCAACAACAGAGACAGTTTCCATTGACAAGGGCATTGATATTTGGAAAAATTTCGGTACAAGCTATTTCCTTGAGAGACGTGAGGTTGGTATCTTCAACATTGGCGGCGCAGGAAAGATCGTTGCAGATGGGGAAGAATTCAAGATGGGATATAAGGACTGCTTATATATCACCAAGGGAACAAAGGAAGTTACCTTCTCCAGTGAAGATGGATCCAATCCGGCTAAATTCTACATGGTGAGTGCTCCAGCTCATAAAGCATGTAAGACCACATTCATTCCTATTGAAAAGGCAGCTAAGAAGCCTCTGGGCGCTATGGAAACCTCCAACAAGCGCGTGATTAACCAGTTCATCCATCCGGACGTACTGGAGACCTGCCAGCTGTCTATGGGTATGACTGTTCTGGATCCGGGCAGCGTATGGAACACAATGCCATCCCATACCCATGAGAGACGTATGGAGATTTACATGTATTTCGAGATTCCGGAGAACAATGTAGTATTCCATATGATGGGCGAAGGCAGTGAGACTAGACACATTGTTATGCAGAATGAGCAGGCAGTAATCAGCCCATCCTGGAGCATCCATTCCGGTGCAGGTACCAGTAACTATACCTTCATCTGGGCAATGGGCGGAGAGAACCAGGCATTTGATGATATGGACACCATTCCTACAACTGAGTTAAGATAATTTATTTTTATAATAAGGCAGATGCGCTATTTCCAGTGCATCTGCCTTTTGTTTTGCCGGAAACGGAATATCGTTTCAAGGTCAGGGGAATAATCTGGTGATCAGCTATTTCTTTCTAAATCGTGTGAAATCTCTGTGAAAATGTAGAAATTCACCTTTCTATTTGATACAATAACACTGATAAATACTTTGTGATTTAAAGGATCTGATTTCAGGAGGTTATATATGGAACAGTTGAAGATATTAGTAGTGGATGATGAGGCCAGAATGAGAAAACTGGTAAAGGATTTTTTGAGTGTAAAGGGTTTTTCCGTGGTCGAGGCTTCCAACGGCGAAGAAGCTGTAGATATCTTTTTTGAACAAAAAGATATTGTGCTGATTATTCTGGATGTGATGATGCCTAAAATGGATGGCTGGGAGACCTGCAAAACAATCCGTAAATATTCCCAGGTTCCCATCATCATGCTGACTGCAAGAAGCGAAGAACGTGACGAGCTTCAGGGCTTTGATCTGGGAGTAGATGAATACATTTCAAAGCCCTTCAGCCCTAAGATTTTGGTAGCCCGCGTGGATGCTATATTAAGACGCAGCAATGCCGTTCCTGCAGATTCAGTGGAAATAGGGGGAATCTGCATTGACAAAGCGGCTCATCAGGTCACCATTGACGGGAAAGACATTGATCTAAGCTACAAAGAATTTGAACTTTTGGCTTATTTTCTGGAAAATCAGGGAATTGCCTTGTCCAGAGAGAAGATACTGAACAATGTCTGGAATTATGATTACTTTGGAGATGCCCGGACCATAGATACCCATGTGAAAAAGTTGAGAAACAAGATGGGAGATAAGGGAGACTATATAAAGACCATATGGGGAATGGGATATAAGTTCGAAGTATAAGGAAAGGATACCATTTGAGGTGATTAAATGAAGCATTCCATCAGGGCGCGTTTTGCCATAATTTTTGTATGTCTGATGGCCTTGGTTCTAATTTCTACATGGTTTGTAAACAACTGGTTTCTGGAGAGCTTTTACACCAACGATAAGGTGCACACTCTGGAGAAAGCCTATATGCAGATCGACAGGTTAGTAGCACAGGCGAATGAGAGCGGGAAAGGGATTATTGATTATTACAAGGAATCCTATGACCCGGATTTTAAAAATGAAGGTCCGGCTCAGAAGATGTTCCGAACCATGGGAGAAAAATACAATCTGATGTTGGTGTTGATCGACAGCACCACAGACGAGGCCCTTATGTCCACAAACGGGGATCAGCTCTTTTTAAAAAACAGGGTAGAGGCATATATATTCGGAAAGAACGTGCCGGAAGCCAGTGTTTTAGAAAGACACGACAATTATATTGTTCAGAAGACGTATGACAGGCGTTCCGATTCTTATTATCTGGAAAGCTGGGGGTATTTTTCTGACAATAAAACAATTTTCCTCATGTCTGTCCCTCTTGCCAGCATTACAGAAAGTGTGGCTCTGGCAAACCGATTCCTCGCTTATGTGGGAGTGGTGGCACTGTTCATAGGAAGCATATTTATCTATTTTACTACAAAAAGAATTACTTCTCCTATTTTACAGCTTGCCAACTTGTCTGAAAAAATGTCGGCGTTGGACTTTGATGCTAAATACACAGGTGCAGAGGAAGACGAGGTCGGGGTACTGGGCAACAGTATGAACCAGCTGTCCGACACCTTAAAGGATACCATCGGGCAGCTTAGGGCAGCCAACGAAAAGCTGCAGAAGGATATAGATGAAAAGATAAAAATTGATGAAATGCGTAAGGATTTTATCGCTAATGTTTCCCATGAATTAAAGACGCCCATTGCCCTCATTCAAGGATATGCGGAGGGCCTCACGGAAGGGATGGCAGAGGATCCGGACAGCAGAGATTATTACTGCGGAGTCATTATGGACGAGGCAGGTAAAATGAATACCATGGTCCGTCAATTACTTAATCTTACTGCTCTTGAATTCGGCAATGACAGTATTCAGATGGAACGCTTTGACCTGACGGAGCTGATCCGCGGAGTCATTAATTCGGCAGGAATTCTGATACAGCAGAAGGGGGCAGAAGTGAAACTGGAGGATTACGGTCCAATTTATGTATTCGCTGATGAATTTAAAATAGAAGAAGTCATTACAAACTACTTAAATAATGCGCTCAATCATTTGGATGGAGAGCGTAAAATTATATTTATTGCAGAGGAGAATGGAGAGGAAGCTCTTGTAACTGTATTTAACACAGGTCAGAATATCCCAGATGAGGATTTACCGCAAATTTGGACCAAGTTTTTTAAGGTGGACAAGGCGCATACAAGGGGATATGGGGGGAGTGGCATTGGTCTTTCTATTGTTAAGGCTATTATGGATTCCCATAATAAGTCATGTGGCGTTCGGAATGTGAAGGGAGGCGTGGAGTTTTGGTTTACTGTGGATTGTTATAAAGAAAATTTGTAGTATGTTATCTTAGAGAAGAATATGCCGATATAAATAATAGAAAATGAATTTAAGGCGTATTCTTTGAAAGGAGAATGAGAGGGATGGATATTGGTGCAATGAGCATGGAGATGAGCCTTGCTAGAGTACAACAGAGTGCAGGAATTAGCGTTGCGAAGAAAGCTATGGATTCTCAGGAAGTTGCTGCGGAGGGATTGCTTAAGATGGTGGAGACGGCGCTGCCCGAGCAGGTTCCAGGAAATGGGATCGGGGAGATTTTGGATACTAAGGCCTAGAGGGAAAGAGGGGGTATGCGGAGGCATATCCCTTTTCTTATAAATGCTTACGCTTTAGTTGATGTTGAGATTGTCAATTCCTTTTGCGGTGCTGTGAAGTAATCTTAAGTCAATTATTTTATAGGGATTTTTGAGTAGAAGTATAAATGACAAAGTTAGTCTTATTTGCAGGATAGTTTGCAGGTATCATTATAAAAATAAATATTTTGAAATATTAAAAAAAAGACTTATCTTTTATTCTCATTGGTACGATAAAGTACATGAAAGGAAGTTATTGAAAAACATATATTTGAATTCATTTGAATATTATGTTTCACATACTTCCAGGAGATACATGTGTCAAAACTGGAATCATTCCTGTGGCTGGTACCCCGCAAGATTCCGCTGATATGATTTACTTATTTTCCTGAATCAGGAAAATACATCACACAGGGAAAAGGAATTCCCTGAAAACACATTCAAGGAGGAAATATCTATGAGAATTCAACACAACATTGCTGCTTTAAATGCACACAGACAGTTAGGAAACAATAACACCACCGTAAGCAAGAGCCTTGAGAAATTATCTTCTGGTTACAGAATCAACCGTGCAGGTGATGACGCTGCTGGTCTTGCTATTTCTGAGAAAATGAGAGCACAGATCACAAGCCTTGATACTGCTCAGAAGAATGCTAACGATGGTATTTCTTTGATCCAGACAGCAGAAGGTGCTTTGACAGAAGTTCATTCCATGTTAAATCGTATGGTTGAGTTATCTATGCAGTCTGCCAATGGAATCTATGACCAGGATGTTGACCGTAAGAACTTACAGGAAGAATATGATCAGTTAACAACTGAAATTGATCGTATTGCTAATACCACAACTTTCAATGGAACAAAACTTTTGAATGGTAATGGTTCAGCATCAACAACGATTACACTTCAGATTGGTGATACAGCAAGCACCAACAATATGTTAGGTGTAAAGATCAGCAGCATTGCAACTTCTGCAACAGGAATGTCAGGAATTGGTACTGCTAAGATCGATGGTGCTGATACTACCAATGCTGCAGCAACTGTATCTAAAGTTAAGGATGCTATCAACTATGTTTCCAGTATTCGTGGTAAGCTGGGTGCATACCAGAACCGTCTGGAGCACACAGTTAACAACTTAGGCGCAACCGCTGAGAACATGACTGCTGCAGAAAGCCGCATTCGTGACGTGGATATGGCAAAAGAGATGATGTCCTATACCAAGAACAATATTCTTGTTCAGGCTTCTCAGGCTATGCTGGCTCAGGCAAATCAGCTTCCACAGGGCGTATTACAGTTACTTCAGTAATTGCCGCATTTTAAGCTTACAATCCCCCGGAAAGATGATTTTTCGGGGGATTATTTTATCGAATTAGGAGGAGTTCTTATGAAACCGGTCATTCGTCTGTCCCAGTGCATGATTGTGAAGGATGAGGAAAAAAATATCAGGCAGGCTCTGAATTGGGGAAAAGGAATTGTCTGCGAGCAGATTGTGGTAGACACGGGGTCTACCGATAAGACAGTAGAAATAGCGGAAGCTATGGGAGCAAAGGTCTTTCATTTTCCATGGGAGCATGATTTTTCTGCCGCTAAAAACTTTGCTATTGAGCAGGCGAAAGGAAATTGGATTGCGTTTCTTGATGCAGATGAATATTTTTCAGATGAAGATGTGAGAAAGATATTACCAATGCTAAAAAGAGTGGAAAAGAATTCTACGCATCCTGCCCGCCCTCATGTGATACGGACTTTGCTGGTGAATTTGGATGACTCCGGGAATCGTATAAATACTGGTGTGCAGTATCGGATTTTCAGGAATATTCCAAAGCTTCGTTATCGAAGCAGGATTCATGAATATCTGGATTTAACCGATGGAAGTCAGCTTTTTTCCTGGGATGCCATGGAGACCCTTGCTGTATTCCATACCGGTTACGCAAGGGCAATATGCATAGAAAAAAAGAAAGAAAAGCGCAATATCTTCATGATACGAAAAGAACTGGAAAAAGATCCGGAAAATTCCATGATGTGGTCATATCTTGGAGACTCTCTTCTGGCAGATGAAAAGCTGGAGGAGGCAGAAGAAGCTTTTTTCCGTGCAACTGAGAACCCGGATGCTGTTATGGAGATAGATAGGAGAAATCTCAGCTTTGCCTTTTGGCTTAAGACAAAGTATATAAGGAATTCTGGCAGTGAAGAAGATTTTATGGAGGTTTACCAAAAAGCGAAAAAACGTGGATGTGATACTCCGGATGTGGACTATTGGGCAGGGCAATGGTTCTGCAGACAAGGGTCTGACGAAAAGACAAGGCTGTACTTTGAGCAGGCCCTTCAGCTACTGGATGAGTATAAGGGAAATGACCCTCTTGACATGTCTGGAAGACTTACCTTTGTATACCAGTGGCTCTTTTTCTTCTATGCAAAGTATAATCGTTCTTCTGAGATGATCCGGTACGGAGTGTTTACTTTAAGGGCAGAACCTTACGAGTTTTCTGTCTTGAAGGAGATATTGCTTCTTCTAAAAAGAGAGCCGGGAGAGGAAACGACTGCCTCCGCAACTTTTGGCTTTTTGTCAAAGTTATATGACCTTTCAATCTTCAAAAATAAAATTTTTCTGATAAAGGTATCAGAACAGGCGGCCTTTCCTGCATTGGAAAATAAGCTTTCTCTTTTGCTGTCAGAGCAGGAACGAGAGTTCGTTGCTAAATCAGGAGATATTTTTCGATGAGGTAGAGGAGTTATGTATCGATGGCTGGAAAATAAAACACATCATTGCATTGGCGCTTATGAACGTGGCTGATATAATGTGGACTTGTAAAGGATTGTGGATTGATCTTTTGCATGTAAGATGCATATACCGAAGTTCAAATAATCGCTTTAGTAGATGGTTTGCTGAATTATCTCATATCTACTTCATAGAGAGCTCAGAGTCTATGAAACAATGAGGGAATTAAAAAGTAAAATACAATTAAGGAAAAGACATGTTGGAAATTGGCGTACAATCCAGAGGAATCATCAGAGAAAGTGTAATAGAAGTAGGATATAAGAAAATCAAACAGGCTGGAATCACTTGCGTGGATTACAATATTGTGAGCCCTGAAGACAGTACAGAGAAACTTGAAGTCTCCTATTTTAGAAAACATAAGGAATGCGCGACGAGGCATGGAATACGTTTTTCTCAAGTACATGCACCTATATTAAAATATGAACTAAACAGACCGGATAAAATGGAATATATTCTGGAGGAAATGAAGAAAAGTATTGCCATATGCAGCATTCTCGGAAGCCCTTTTTTGGTAATGCACCCGTTGGAGCTGGCTTTTGAACTGGGAGGGGCAAAAGAGAAAAAAAATAACCTGGAATATTTTGGATCATTGACAGAAGACGCTAGACGTCATGATGTAATAATATGCATTGAAAATATGCCTTATCGAAGAGCTGGAAGGGTATGGGGAGGTGCTTGCTCGGAGGCTCGGAAGACAGTGGAATATATTGATATATTGAATAAGGAAGCTGGAGAACAACGTTTTGGGGCTTGTTTTGACGTAGGGCATGCCAATGTGCTTGGGAAAAATCTTAGGGAAGAAGTGAGGGCGCTTGGCTCTCATTTAAAAGTGTTGCATATTCACGATAATGATGGAGTGGCGGATTCTCACCAATTACCCTATAGCTTTTCAGATGCCACGACCGGGCTTTGTACTACGGATTGGAGCGGCTTTTTATTAGGGCTTAGAGAGATAAGTTTTGAGGGTGTGCTTAGCTTTGAAACTTACCGAAGTTTTACAAGTTTTCCGGGAGTACTTCAAGAGTCGCTGCTTCAGTTCCTTTACAGAATAGGAGTTAATTTTTCCCATGTCATATGTTTTAATCAACTTTTAGATCAGATGGGTTCTAAAAAAAAGATATTGTTTGGGGCGGGCAGAATGTTTGACGTATATATGGGTGAATATGGAAAGAAACATCCACCTGTTTTTGCTGTAGATAACAATGCTTGTATATGGGGAACTGAAAAGCTGGGGATTCCTATTTGCAATCCGGAAACCTTATTGGAGGTTCCGGAAGATGAGAGGATTGTAATTTTATGCAATGCTTATTATGAAGAAATAGCTAAACAATTAAATGATATGGGGATCAATCATTACGAATTGACAGAAGAAATAATTAGAATGAGCGGAAAACCGATTTAAATGTGGAAAAAAGCAATCAAAGGGAGAATCTATGTTGAAGATAGGAATACAGTCCCGGCTTCTATTAGGGGATAAAGCGAAAGAAAAGGATTTTCACAGGATAAGGGTCGCCGGTTTTGACTGTATCGATTTTAATCTTGACCGTTTTTTGCCTAATAACCTTATTTATCAGGGAAAAATAAATCATTTTTTCGATCAGCCAGAAGAAAAGCTATCTGCACATTTTGATGAGTACTACCGCATGGCAAAAAGAGAGGGATTGGAGTTTTCTCAGGCGCATGCTCCTTATCCTCTGTATGTGTATGGAAGAGAAGAAGACAAGGAATATTTACATATGGTAGTGGAGAAAAGTATTCTTGTCTGTGCTGCACTTCATGTGCCATATCTGGTCGTACATCCTTTTAAATTGTCTTATCCTTTGGGAAGAATAGAAGAATATAAGAAAAATATGGACTTTCTTCAAAGACTGATTCCTTCATGTAAGAGATACGGTGTAAAAATTTGTTTGGAAAATCTGTATGATTGTTTCGGGGGAAGAATCTGTGAAGGTGTATGCGCTGACCCATCTCAAGCAGCTGAATATGTGGATAAACTAAATCAAATAGCAGGGGAAGAGTGCTTTGCTTTTTGCTTTGACACAGGGCATGCCAATATCCTCGGTAAAAGTATGAAAGAGACGATCCTTACCTTGGGTAACAGAATACAGGCGCTTCACATTCACGATAATGATGGAATCCGTGACTTGCATCAATTGCCGTTTACTTTCACGAAAGAATTGGCTGGAGAAGTAAGCACAGATTGGAACGGTTTTTTACACGGGCTGAAAGAAATAGGATTCCATGGTGTGCTGAGCTTTGAGACCTTTGGGGCATTGAGGTGCTTTCCGGAAGAGTTACATGACAGTGTGCTTAGGCTGATTGCAGATATTGGTAGGTATTGGACAAAGCAGTTAGAGGAGGGAACAGGACGATAAAATGAAAAAGGTAATTACATATGGTTCTTTTGACTTATTTCATGAGGGACACTACAAGCTGCTTAAGAGGGCGAAAGCTTTGGGTGATTATTTGATTGTGGGAGTTACCACAGAACAATATGATGAATCCCGGGGAAAATTAAACGTAGTTGATTCCATTATAGACCGGATTGAAAATGTGAAAAAAACTGGATTTGCAGATAGAATTATAGTGGAAGACCACGTGGGGCAAAAAGTGGAGGATATTCATAAATACGGTGTGGATACCTTTGCCATTGGCTCAGATTGGACAGGTGAATTTGACTATCTAAAAGATTTTTGCGAGGTGGTGTATCTGGAACGAACAAAGGAAATATCCAGTACCTTAATAAGAAAACAAAAGTATCCCATTATTAAAATGGGAATCGTGGGAACCGGACGTATTGCAGCACGATTTATACCTGAAGCGAAGTTTGTCAGCGGTATTGAGGCGATCAGCGTTTATAATCCTCACAGGGAAAGTGCGGAACGGTTTGCTAAGCGTTTCGAGGTTCAGGCAAATTGGAAAAATTATGAAGATTTTTTAAATCCTTTAGATGCAGTATACATTGCTTCCTTACATCAAACACATTATGAATATGCAAAAGCAGCTTTAAGCCAGGGAAAGCATGTATTGTGTGAGAAGCCCATGGCCTTGTCTAAGGCGCAGGCGCAGGAACTGTTTGCTACTGCAAAAGATAATAACTGTTTACTTCTAGAGGCTATTAAAACAGCGTATTGCCCTGGGTTTGGTCAGCTTTTGGGAGTAGCGAGAAGTGGGATCATCGGTAACATTGTGGATGTGGAAGCCTGCTTTACCAGAATTGCGGATACGGATTCCAGGGAAAGTAAAGACCCCAGATTTGGAGGCGGCTTTCTGGAATTCGGGAACCATACAATGCTTCCTATCTTTAAACTGTTAGGAACGCAATATAAGAGCGTAAGTTTTGACAGTATAAAGAATGAGTGTGGTATTGATTTGTATACAAAAGCCTCTTTTTCTTTTGAGAGGGGGATGGCATTATCTAAAACCGGAGTTGCTGTAAAATCAGAGGGGCAGTTGATCATTGCAGGAACCAAGGGCTATATTCTTGCAGAGTCACCATGGTGGCTGACAAAATCCTTTGAAGTTCGTTTTGAAAATCCTTATAAGAAGGAACAGTATACAGCCAGGTTTTTAGGAGATGGCCTTCGTTATGAATTAAGTGAATTCGTTTCGCTGATTCACAATGGGGAGAGAAAGTCTTATAAATTCACAGAAGAAGAGTCCATTACTATGGCAGGAGTTGTGGAGAAATTTATGGTGACAAGACTATGAGGTATCAGACGAAAATATATGGTCATCGCGGAGCGAGCCAGTATGCGCCGGAAAATTCTATGGAAGCATTTCAGTTAGCTTACGATATGGGGGCAGATGGAATTGAATTTGATGTACAGATGACGAGGGATGGATATTTGGTAGTTACCCATGATGAGGAGATAAGCAGAGTATCTGATGGTATAGGATATGTGAAAGACTATTCCCTGGAAGAGCTAAGGGGGGTTCAATTCAACAAGACACACCCGGAATACGAGGGGGTTCAAATTCCTTTGCTGGAGGAAGTATTGGAACAGTTTGTACATAAAAGGTCTAAGGCGGATAATGAATTTTTATTTAATATAGAATTGAAGAATAACATATTTCCCTATGAGGGTATGGAAGAAAAAGTATTAAAAATAGTAAAAGAAAAAAAAGTACTTGGAAGAACATTATTTTCTTCTTTTTCACATGCGTCTATGTTGAAGCTTCGAGAAATAGAAGAGACGGCAAAGGTGGCTTTTCTTTATTGTGACGGTATCATAGATATTGGAAATTATGCAGAGAAGTACAAAATAAATACGGTTCATCCTGCATGGTACCTTTTGAATAGGAAAGATACCATTGAGGTGCTTCACGAAAGAGGAATCGAGATAAATATTTGGACTGTAAACAGCGGAAAAGAAATACGGCGTTTCTGTGATATGGGTGTGAATGGAATCATTACCAACAAACCTGAATTGGGAAGTGAGATAAGGGATGATAAGTAATTTATAGGAGGAGTGCTTGCTTTTAATATAATGGTTTAATTTTGTTGGAGTAGTCGACTAAGTAACAGATCGGGAAAATTACCATTTATAAGACTTTGGCGGGAATATATAGCCCAATGGATGCCGAGATGAGAGTATTAAAAGGTATGCTAATTTAAAAGTCAGCATAAGACTGTATTTGGATCATTGAAAATATGAAAATAATTTGGTTTGTAATTATAATGAATGGGATTCTAGAATGATAGATATAGAAAAGGTGCATAGCGTGTTTTGATAGAAGCGTAAATTGAATTGTAAAAATAGCGGGAATGACATTGAAATGCAGGAACACCGCATTGGAAGTATATAGATTTTTAGACATGAAGAGAGAGGAGTTCTAGGGGTGAAAAAATTAAGCAACGAAGAAAGATATATAAGAAAACGGAAAAGGAAATGCTATAGAACGAATCTTTTCTATCATTTGCTTCGGCTTTTCCCTATTAATAAGAAAAAGATTGTTTTTACAACGTTTGAAGGAGATGGGGGATATTGTTGTAACCCTCGTTACATAGCGGAAGAGTTACTGAAAAAGAATGAAAAATTTGATATTATCTGGTTAATCAATAACATGAATAAGCAGTTCCCGGTTGGTATTAAAAAGGTGAAAAATAGTTTTTTCAATAGGGCGTATCACTTAACAACGGCAAAAGTCTGGATAGACAACAGCAGAAAGGCATTTGGTACAGCTAAAAGAAAAAAACAGCTTTATATACAGACATGGCACGCAGGGCTGGGATTCAAACCTGTGGGAAAATTTCGGGGGAACCTTTTTCCACATATAGCTTATTTAGTGAGCGAATATGATTCAAAGCTTGCGGATTATGTCACTTCTAATTCCGAATGGTGTACGAAGTTATACCCTGAAATGCTTCTTTATAACGGAAATATTGTCAAGACGGGGTCACCGCGCTGTGATATCTTTATCAACAGGAGAGAAGAAATATATAAGCACATACGAGAGTGCTACCATATTCCACAAGACATAAAAATAGTTTTGTTTGCACCCACATTTAGAGGAGGAAGTCAGAAAGGAAAACGTCAGGTATTTACGGAGGAATCAACAATTGATTTTAGCCGGTTGGTAAATGCTCTGGAGCAGAAATTTGGGGGTATCTGGTTTGTGTTTCTGCGTCTGCATCCACAACTGGCAGCACATCTCAATCAGTTCCCATTAACAAATGGAGTAGAAAATATGATTGATGTGAGTCAGGCCGATGATATGAACGAACTGGCGGCGGCTTCTGATGTATTAATAACTGATTATTCCAGTTCAGCGTTTGATGTTATAAATATGTATATGCCTGTTTTCCTTTATGCGGATGATTTGGAGATATATACAGAGGAACGAGGTCGGCTGATGTGGGATATGTATTCTCTGCCATTTTCAGTGGCAAAGGATAATGATGAATTGGTTGAAAATATAATGGGATTCGACAATGAGGAATATAGAAGGAAAATTGATGAGTTTTTGCAGGAACATGGAGTGGTAGAGGACGGACATGCCAGTGAGAGAGTTGTAGGCTTAATAGAGAGGTTTATAAACAAGGATAAATAAAGATAAACCAGCGAGTGAGAAACTTGTAGTGTTAATAAGTTAATCTTTGATGATGATTCAAATATGAAATAATCATTTTACATAATAAGGAGAGTGGCTATGAATATTTTAGGAATATCAGCATTATATCATGATAGTGCAGCAGCCTTATGCTGTGAAGGAGAAATACTTGCTGCGGTCCAGGAAGAACGCTTTACGAGGAAGAAGGCGGATTCGTCCATACCAATCAACGCAATACAGTATTGTTTGGCACAGATGAAGGGAGAATTAGATGCTGTTATATACTATGATAATCCATTGCTTACATTAGACAGGTGGTTGCAAAATTGTATTGCTGTAAGTCCTGATAGTGATAAAATCATACAAAAATCTTTTGAATCTATATATGGACAGAAAATATGGATACATGAATTATTAAAAGAGGCAATAGGCGATCTTGGAAAAAAAGGTAATCTTTTAGTTTGTGAACATCATATGTCTCATGCAGCTTCCGCATTTTATCCTTCTCCATTTGAAGATGCTGCCATTTTAACACTGGATGGTGTTGGCGAGTGGGCAACATCTACTATAGGATTAGGTAAAGGCAAGGAAATAACCATTTTGGAACAGATGAATTATCCTAATTCTCTAGGTCTTTTATATAGTGCTATTACTTATTTTTGTGGTTTTAAGGTAAATTCAGGTGAGTATAAGCTAATGGGTCTGGCTCCATATGGAAATCCGATATATTATAATAAAATAATGGAAAACCTAATTTCTATGAATGAAGACGGATCTTTTCAGCTTAATACGGAATATTTTTCATTTATGAAAGATGTAGTAATGACTGGAGAAGCTTTTGAAGAATTATTTGAAATAAAACGACGTCAACCAGAAAGTATTATAACAAAGGAATATATGGATATAGCAGCCTCAATTCAAAAAGTAACGGAAGAAATTATCTTAAAAATGGCTAGGTATGCAAAAAAATTAACTAGCTCAAAAAATCTAACGTTGGCTGGCGGTACCGCTTTAAATTGTGTAGCAAATGGAAAATTATTAAAGGAAAAGATTTTTGAAAATATATGGGTACAACCGGCTGCAGGAGATGCAGGAGGTGCTTTAGGTGCAGCACTAGTTGGTACTTATCAATATTTTGGTTTGGATAGAAAAGTAGATAAAATTGATAGTCAAAAAGGATCCTACTTAGGTCCAGACTATAAAAATGATGAAATTAAGAAATATTTAGACAAAAATACCATTTGTTATCATTACATGGATAGCAAAAAATTGTTTGATTATACTGCTAAAGCATTGGTAGATGATAAAGTAATTGGTATATTTAACGGCAAGATGGAATTTGGACCGAGAGCTTTAGGGGCAAGAAGTATTATTGCTAATCCTATGTCAGAAAAAATGCAATCAAAATTAAATCTAAAAATAAAGTTTAGAGAATCATTTAGACCATTCGCCCCGGCAGTATTAGAAGAAAAAGTACAAGAATATTTTGAAATTGATGTGGCTAGCCCATATATGCTGTTTACGGCCCCGGTTGTAAATAAATTGAGAAAAAGAAAAAAGAATAATTTAGAAACAGAACTTATTAACTATGATAATAATATGTTGGGAATAATAAACCAAATACGTTCTACGATACCTGCTGTTACACATGTGGATTATAGTGCAAGAATTCAGACTGTTTCAAAAAAAACAAATCCATTTTTCCATCAAATTATAACAGAATTCCAGAAGCTTACAGGTTGTGGTATGGTGGTTAATACCTCTTTTAATGTCAGAGGAGAGCCAATAGTATGTACTCCTCATGATGCTTTCAAATGTTTTATGCGGACAGATATGGATATTTTGGTTTTGGAAAACTTCGTTTTGATTAAGGAGGAACAGCCTGAATTTGAGGAAAAAGAAGATTGGAGGAGTATGTATGAGCTTGATTAGGAATAAAACAGAAATACAATCAATTAAAGAGATTGCAGAAAGGCTGGCTGAAACGAAAGGTATCGAGATGCTTTGCTCACAAGTATTAGGTCAGAAATTGGAGCAAAGTACTTTTCATAAAAAGAATAATGAAATTAAAAAAATTATGGAATACTCGTTCGATACTCCTATTGAACTGCAATCATTACTTAATGGGCATTGGGATTTATTGCAAGAGCAAGAAATGAAACAATTTATTTCTGTCTCTACCATAAGTGCTTTTAAAAATAAGAAAATTGATTTAAAAAATGGAGGAGTTTCTCCTTATATTTATGAATTTTAAAGAGATTAGGAGTGATTCGCTTGGTGATAGAAGGATATTTTGATAATCCAATAGTCCGTTATATTAATGATGTTATATCTGTAAATCAAAATAAGAGAATTATCATTTATGGTTGCGGTTCAGCTGGATCAAGGATATATGCATACCTTACTGCAATTGGTTACGAAATTGCTTATTTTGTCGATATGGATGAAAAAAAACAAGGAAATCTATTTTTTGAAAGACCTGTAAAATCCCCCTATGATTTATTATATGAATCTGATAAGAGTCTGATTTTTCTGTGCATCATAGATAATGCTGCTTCTGCAATACAAATCTTAAAAAGTATTGGGTTGCAAGAAAATATTGATTATTATAACATTATGAATTTTTGGGGAGGAAAAAAACGATACGATTTATACGATCCTATCTGTGGGTATTCAAGAAGAGGGGATTTGGATGGATTTAATATTAGGGGTGACCAGAAGAGCAAAAATATAATTGTCATACTAGGAGGAAGTACAACAGATGATGATTATTCGGTATTTACTCCTTGGGTTCAATATTTCTACGAAATGTTAAAAATAGAATATAATGATGATTTATTATTGTATAATGGAGCGGTTAGCGGATATGAGTCTTCTCAGGAACTTTTGAAATTTTTAAGAGATGTTATTTGGTTAGAACCTAGCATAGTTATCCAGTTTAATGGAGTTAATGAAGTGGATGTTGATAAAAAACATCCTTTAGTTAACAGATATCTGCAATATATTTGTAGAAACACGTTTAGTAATATAATAGATAGCGATGTTGCCAACGCTCCTAAAATGGGATTAAGAAGTGCTGATAATTTAGAACTTTCTTTTGGCTTAGAGGTTAATGCCGAAAAGCATCAGAACTGGATGATAAATATGAGAGTTATGGGTGCTGTTTGTCGTGAGTTTGGTATCAAATACTATGGAATACTTCAACCAACTAGTATGTTTGGTGAACATAAGGATAAATGTATTAAGAAGATTAATAAAATACAAATGAAATATGGAAACAGCAAGTTAGAAGAACGTAGAGAATTCTATAAAAATGTTAATCATAATTGGAAACAGGTAGACTTTTTATATAATTTTAGTCGTATCTTTGATAACGTTGAAGGGGCATTATATTTTGATGAAGTTCATTATACAGAGAAAGCAAATAAGATAATAGCTGAAACAATTTTTGATTTATTAAGTAAAGATATTGTGAGGAAATAAAGAGATGAATAAGATATCGTTAATAATACCTGTTTATAATACTGCTGAGTATCTACCCAGATGTTTGGATAGTGCTCTTAACCAAACCTACAAAAACATGGAATATTTATGCATTGATGATGGTTCTACAGATGGCAGCGAAAGAATTTTGGATGAATATGCTGCAATGGATGAACGGATAAAAGTAGTACATAAAAAAAATGGCGGTGAAAGCAGCGCAAGAAATGTGGGATTAGAAATGGCTACAGGTGATTACATAGGATTTATGGATTGTGATGACTGGATAGAAAAAGATATGTATGAAACGTTGTTAAAAATTCAACAAGAAACAAAGGTAGATATGGTAGCTTCTGGGTATTTTGAAGAAGTAAATGGTAAATGTATCGAAATGAAGAACCAATTATTCATAAAGGATGAAATATTTGGGAGAAATAAATTATTTCAATATATTTACATGCGAGATTATTATAAAGCATTTTCAGCAAATTTGTGGTGTAAGCTTTTTAACAAGAAAGTTTTTTTTAATGGATGTGAAAAAATAATTTTTGATGAAGAGCAGAAGCTGGGAGGAGACATTTTATTTTTTGCACAACTGGCTGCAAATTGTAAAAGTATATATTATATTAATCGTAGTTTTTATCACTATAATATAAGATACAATTCAACTTGGCATGCAAAAAATTTGCCAGTACGTGTTCAGATATTTAGTGCTTATGAAAAATTATTAAATTTTGTTGAGCAAAACGAGATAGAACCAGAAATGTATATATGGATAAGACGTTTTTTTGCATATCATGCAAAATTAGTGGCAGAAATTGCCTTTGAGCAGAACAATAGAGAGGTTTTGCTTAACAGTCAAGAGATTATGGGAAAGTATAGAGAGGATTACATTAATACTAATAAAGAGTATCCCGATAGAATTAAGGAATTTGAAAAAGTAAAAAAGTTACATTTATAAAACTCAAATGGATATTCCAGAAAGGTATTTGATATGAAATGGATAAATAAAGGACACGAATTTGATAGCATATATGAAAGAATATGTGAAAAAGAAAAATATTTACTCTTTGGAGCGGGAGATTTAGGTATTAAAAGCTATCATATACTAAAGGAAGAAATAAACATTGTAGGATTTATAGATAATGATGAAAAAAAACGCTGCAGTTTAGAATATGATAAACCAGTAATCTCATTGGCGGAAGTAAAATGGGATGAGAAATTAGGTATTATTATAACACCGGGCCAGATGCAGCGAAGAAGTATATATAAGGAACTGTTATCCAAAGGATATCATAAGAATATAGATTTTTTCGATCTGGAAGAATTTTTAGGAATTTACTTTGTTTATAAATATAATAAAGTATATTTTTATAACATATCCTTTCTTCCCAGTACAGTATGCAATTTAAAATGTGAGGCATGTTTGAATTTTAATGCTTTAGCGAAGCATTATTATACCCGTGAATGGAATAATTTAATTAAAGATGTTGATATGTTTTTTTCTTGTGTTGATAATATATTACTATTTCATGTAAGTGGTGGAGAACCATTATTATATCCTCGGATTGCGGATCTTATTGATTACATAGATAAAAAGTATGGTAATAGAATATATCAGCTCCGTACTGTTACAAATGGTACGGTAATTCCTTCGGATCATATTTTAGAAAAGTTAAGTAAGTGTAATGTTGATATCACCGTGGATGATTATAGAGAAGCAGTTCCTCAGTATAATGATAATTTTGATGTGCTTATTCAGAAGCTTGAAAAATATGGTATATCTTATCATACATCTAAAGTGGATAGCTGGATTGATTTAGCGCCTTTAACGACAGATTATTCTAATTGGACGGATGTGCAGCTACGAGAACATTTTGATAATTGTTGTCATTCTTGGCAAGAATTGAGGGATGGAAAATTATTTAGCTGTAATTATGATTCATATGCAACCGTAGCAGGTATTAATGAAGAACAAGATGTAGAGGTTTTTGATTTAAAAACATATACAACAGAACAAAGCAAAGCGTTAATTGAATTTCGCCTTGGATATAATGAAAAGGGGTATACCAATTTGTGTAAGCACTGTAGAGGTTTTTTGACAGATGATAATATATCGGTCCCTCCGGCAAGGCAGGTAATCGGTACAGTATTGAATAAATTATAGTTCATACTTGTATTTGATTGAATGTAAAGAGGCAAAAACTAAACGTCTCATATAGAATGGAGGTATTATGAGAATAATTGTTTTTGGTATTGGAGCTTTTTTCATAAACCGACAAGACGTATTATTAAAGGAAGAAATTATTGCGTTTGTTGATAATGATAAAAATAAGTGGGATAAAATGTTTTATAATATTCCAATTATTTCTCCTTGCCATATAAAAGAATTCTCTTATGACAAGATTATTGTTATGAGTAGAGATAAGAAAAAGATAAAAATGCAATTGATGAATGAATTAGGAATTGATGAGATGTTTATAATGGATTTTGAAAAATATTGTGAACATTCTGTAAAAGAAAGAAAATTATGTGAACTGATAATGCATTACAAAAGAAATCATTTTTATTTAAGCAATAATACAAAAAGGATTCTTATTATTACTAATGAATTAACCTATAATGGAGGTTCATTAACTGCTTTTTATGCAGCTTTGGCTTTAACACAAAAAGGATTTAATGCTGTTATTGTTGCAAGGAAAGGGGAGGGGCGCTTAATTAATGAAATAATAAGTAAGGGCGTTACTGTATTCATCCAGGAGTTGGTAGATTATTGTACATGGGAACAAATATGCTGGATAGAGCAATTCGATTATGTTATTGTAAATACTCTTCAACAATGGAAAATTATAAAAGAATTAATTTGTAGAAAGCCTGTTTTCTGGTGGATTCATGAATCAAGAATTGAGTATGAATATCTAGATAAGGGGATTATAGAAAATACGGATAATATGAATATAGAAACATATGTTGTAAGCGATGTAGCGCTTCGTATATTTCGCCAATATTTTAATAAGATAAACGCAAATATACTACCTTACGGAATACCAGATAAAGGCCTTGGAAACACTCAGCTTACTATGAAGGACAAGGTAGTATTCGCTGTGATTGGACGCATTGAGTCCATTAAAGCACAAGATATTTTTTTGCGGGCGATTACTCAGCTCACCAAAGAAGAACTTAATGAGTCGGAGTTTTGGTTGATCGGTGCCTGCCCACCAGAAAATCAATATGGAATACCTGTCTTGAAACTAGTGGAAACAATACCAGAAGTTAAATGGTTAGGAGAATTGAGTCGTGAGGAAATTGAAAAGATATATAAAGACATTGATGTTGTAGTTGTTCCATCTCGTCAAGATTCACTGCCAATAGTGGTTACAGAAGCCTTTATGTATGGAAAAATTGGAATTGTCTCTAATGTAATAGGAACAGTAAAATATATAGAAGATAAAGAAAATGGACTTATTTTTGAAAGTGAAAACGTGACAGATTTGACAAGAAAAATGTCTTGGGTATTAAATAATAAGGATCAGTTAAATTCTATAAGTGGAAAAGCAAGACAAACATATGAAAAGTATTTTACTATGAAAGTCTTTGGCGATAGGCTTGAAACAATCATAGGAGATTTGCAGTAGAGCGAGGCCTAGTACCTGAACAGGTTTTCATATAATTATTGAAGAAAATAAAAAGGCAGAAGGGAAAAATATATGAAAATGGAGATGAAGAGAAAAATAATATTATGGGGGTGTGGTGAACGAGCTAAAAGATATATTGAATTTGAATATTTTAAAGAATGTGACATAGTAGCAATTATTGATACTTATCATATAGGAGAGTTGTTTGAGGGAATCCAGGTACACGGAGTAGAAAGTGTAAAGAAACTTATGAATCTAGCAGATTACTTAGTAATAGCTAGCACTTATTTTAGTGAAATATATAATACATGTTTAAAAATGGGATTACCTAGAGAAAAGTTGATTATTACTGATAATATACAAGAGAGTATATTTGGTAATAGCTTGGAATTAGTAAAAGATCTATCCTCTCAGCTATATAAGGAAATGTTATTAAATCAATATAAATTAATAAAAATTAATGAAAAAGATTCATTTGACAATAACAGACTGGTGGGTATGGGAAAATATTCAAAGATGGAGTATATGAATGACTATTTCCGATATAGAACATTTGAATATATTGCAGAAGAATTATTGGAAGAGAATATGGTTGGTGATGTGGCTGAACTAGGAGTTTTTAGGGGAACATTTTCTTCATTAATAAATGAAAAGTTCAGAGAACGTAAAATGTTTTTATTTGATACATTTGAGGGGTTCGATAAGGCAGAAGGTGAAAAAGAAATTGCACTTGGTAGGTGTGATGAAATATTTCTAAATTATCATACGAAAACTTCAGAGGAACAACTATTGTCGCAATTACCATACCCCGAGCATTGTGTAATCTGCAAAGGTTTATTTCCTGATTCTATTACAGTGGAAGCATATAATTCAAAATTTATATTTGTGTCTATCGATGTTGATTTTGAAGATTCTATTTATGCTGGATTAGATTTTTTTTATCCTAGATTAGTCGACAGAGGAGTAATTTATTTACATGATTATAATACGGCAAAATTGCATGGAGTAAAAAAAGCAGTAAAACGTTATGAACGTGATAATAATTTATTGATGAAAAGCATTCCTTTGGCAGATAGGGCAGGAACTTTGGTCATTATAAAATAACGGGGCTTAAAGAGTAGTAATTCGAAAAGTTCAATATTTGAAAATTATGTGTAGGAGCAGGAACTAATGAGAGACTTGTTAAGTGTCATTATTACGGCTTATAATGTAGGACAATATCTGGAACAATGTATTGACAGTGTTTTGATGCAAAGTTATAAAAATCTGGAAGTTATAATTGTTGATGATGGTTCAGAAGATAACAGCAGAATGATTTGCGACCAATTTGTATTCAAGGATTCCAGGGTAAAGATTATACATAAAAAAAATGAAGGAGTAATAAAGGCAAGATATGATGGAGTTAGAAATTCAAAGGGAGACTATGTAACATTTGTAGATGGTGATGATTGGATCGCAGCGGATATGTATGAGCGATTAATGAGAAGATTACTGGAGCATGATGCCGAATTCATATCATCAGGGATAATCAGATATTATTCAGAAAATGAAAAAAAGATAGATGTTGATCTAATAGAAGCTGGTTTTTATAATCATATTCAAATCAATGAAAAGTTACTTCCTAAAATGCTTTGGAATTTTAATTCTGAAAGTTTTGGTATGGATCCTTCCTTGTGCACCAAAATTTTTGTTAGAGAAAAGATATATCGTTTGATGAAAAAACTAATTCAAAAAAATTATATATTTCATTATGGTGAAGATGTAGCTATATTGTATCCGTATATTTTAAATATCAAATCCATGGTTGTCGTTGATGAACAATATTATTTTCATAGGCAAAGAAACCGAGATTTATTGGCAAGCTATATTATAGATGAGGAATATTTTGAAAAACTATTTATGTTGTACCAGCACTTGAAAGAGGTATTCTCCCACGCTTCTCTTGAACTGGGAAAACAGTTGGAATATTTTTATATGCATTCAGTAAGCATCAGAAAAAAATATTATAATGATATTACGGAAAAAGTTAAATACATTTTTCCGTTTGATAAGGTAAGTAAAGGAAGCAAAATCATTCTATATGGAGCCGGAGTAGTAGGAAGTACATATTTTCACCAGATAAAGAAAATTAATTATTGTGAAGTCATTTTATGGGTGGATAAAAACAGTCTGTCATATAGAAATAAAGGATATGAAATAAAAGATGTGGATGATATTTTAAATGTAGAATATGATTACATTGTTTTGTGTAACTCAGTTAAGAATATTTTTGATCAAATTAAGATAGAACTGATAAAAATGGGAGTTAGCGAAGCAAAGATAGTATAAGTTTACTAGGTGATAAGCAGTAAATATTTTACCGTTAGTATTGTTATGCCAGCTTATAAGGCTGAAAAGTATGTTAAATATAGTAAACAAAATATAAAATAAGGAATTTATGATGAAAGATATAAAAACGATTGCTATGTACTTACCACAGTTCCATAGGACACCTGTTAATGATCAGTGGTGGGGAGAAGGATTCACAGAATGGACAGCAGCAAAAGGTGCGGATAGGCTGTTCGAAGGGCATTACCAGCCAAGAGAGCCTTTAAACGATAATTATTATGATTTATTGCAGAAGAGAACTATGAAATGGCAAGCAGATTTAGCGTTAAAATATGGTTTGGATGGTTTTTGCTTTTACCATTATTACTTTAAGGATGGACGGAAGGTATTAGAAAAACCGGCAGAAAATTTATTGAATTGGAAAGATGTCGATATGCCTTTCTGTTTTTGTTGGGATAATACATCATGGGCACGGTCATGGAGTAAACTGGGAGATAAATTTACATGGTTTGAAAAAGAAAAGGAACGTTACCCCGAAGGGGATGGCATTTTATTAGAACAAAAATATGGGAGAGAGAAGGAATGGGAAGACCATTTTAAATATCTGCTTCCATTTTTTCAAGATAGCCGTTATATCAAAATAGACAATAAGCCTGTATTTTTAGTATACAAGACGGATGAGATGGCCTGTTTTACAGAAATGATTGATTACTGGAGAAAATTAGCTGAAAAAGAAAACCTGGGAGGTATTTTTGTTTTAGGAATAAATAGCAGTAAGGAAAAAATTGGAATGGATGGAGTCCTTTTTAGCGGTCCAGGTGCTTATTGGAATCCTATCATAAGTAGTAATCATTTAGAGTGTGAATATAAAAATGGTGTCAAATGCTTTGACTATAAAACCATATGGAATAATGTAATGATTGCTGGAGGGAAAAAAGGATTAAAAACGTATTTTGGGGGATTTGTAGATTATGATGATACGCCTAGAAGGGGAGGACAGGGAGTAGCTTTTATTAATACATCTGTTGAGATCTTTCAAGAATATCTTTATAAATTGGCTCAAAAGAATCTTTCACTTAAAAATGAATTCCTATTTATTAATGCTTTTAATGAATGGGGAGAGGGGATGTACCTTGAACCGGATAAGAAAAGAGGATATGCCTTTTTGGAAGCACTTAAATCCGTTAAGGAAAAATTAAGAGTAGATACTCAGGAGGAAAAAGTGGAATTAACATCGGTTGGGATAGTCGATAAAGGAATCCCCGGGAATATGGAAGATATAAACGCTGATTTGTGGAACCGATATAATAAGTTTAAAGAGTATTATTATTTGTTACATCGCTGGATGCAATTAAAGGAAGATAATATTAATCTTAGCAAGTATTTGATGAAGCATGGATATTATCAGATTGCCATTTATGGATTGGGTGTTATGGGCAAGCATTTTATGGAAGAATTGAAACAGACGGAAATTAGGGTATTATATGCCATTGATCAAAATACACAATTGGTATATCCAGGTATTGATATAAAAAGTGCGGCTGCTTGTTTACCTCAGGTTGATGCAATCGTTGTAACAGCGACGTTTGATTATGATGTAATTTGGACTAAGTTAAAAGAGATGGTAGATTACCCTGTAGTTTCACTGGCAGAAATATTGAATGAGATATGAGGTTCTTAGTATTATATTATTGGAGCATAAGAATCAATTTGATTTTTTATAAATGAAACATTAAATAAATATGAAGATGGGTGATATTATGAGAATAATAATATTTGGTACTGGTAAAATGTATGAACACTATAAGCATGAACTTTCTAAGCTTCCGATCATCGCTTTTTTAGATAACGATCCAAATAAGCAAGGAGCGGTTTTTGATGGTGTTATCATTGAATCTCCAGCCAACATTCATCAATATAGTTATGATTATATAGTTATAATGAGTATCCACCATAAGGAAATGAGGGAACAGCTATTACGTGAGGGAGTTTCAGATTCTCGTATTATCGATATAGAGCACAAAGGATTTTTAGAAAATCTATATGAAATAAAGTATTTCTGCAAGAAAAAAAGACAGAACAATAGAAAAAGTATCTTATTGTGTTCACACGACTTTTGCCTGACAGGGGCGCCTCTGGTACTTTATTATGCGGCATCCTTGCTTAAGGATTATTATAACGTTTCTGTTTTTTCAAAGTTGGATGGGCCATTAAAATACGATTTTCTGGAATTGGGTATTTCTGTTGTAATATGCAATGATATATCTGCTGACAATTTGGAGATATATAAATTTTTTGATGAATTTGATTTATTGTTTGTAAATACGCTTATATTTTCCTCCAATATAAATGAGATGGCAACATTGAATAAGCCAGTCTTGTGGTGGCTGCATGAGGATAAGGATGTTTATGACAGTTTAGGAATAAGTGGAATGAAGTATATATTGAATGAAAATATTTATCCTTATTCAGTCAGTACGTGTGTGGATACTGCATTTTATCAGAGTTATAATGCGGAAATAAAAAGGATGAGATACGGAATCCCTTATGAAAGCAATAAGTATGAGAGTAAGGTGGAAGGTAAGTTTATTTTTGCAATCATAGGATCTGTTGGGAAAAGGAAGGCACAGGAGATCTTTGTAGAAGCAACAAAAAAGATATCATCGGTTAAAAATTGCGTTGAATATTGGATAATCGGAGAGATTGGAGAACGTGATAGAAGACGGTTTGAAAAATTAAAAGATGTAAGAGTATTTGGTGGACTAAGTCATGAGCAGGTAATGGAACTATATTCAGATATTGATGTAATCGTATGTCCTTCTTTATATGACCCACTTCCTGTAGTATTGACGGAGGGAATGATGCTGAAGAAGGTATGCATTATGTCTGAATCGACAGGAACTGCCGAGATCGTAGAGCCTTATAAAAACGGTTTAATTTGCAAGTCAGGAGATGCTGATGATTTGGCAGAAAAGATGCTATGGGTTATTAATAATAAAGAGAAATTGTCTGATATTAGGGAAGGGGCATATCATATATATAAGGATTATTTTTCCTTAAATCAGTTTAAAAACAACTTGATGAATAATATAAATGATTTGTTGAGTATGGCAGGTAAGTAAGAATAATTCAATTTAACAGGGGGAAAAGATGGTAGGCGAAAAAATAATTGTCTTTGGCATGGGGAATATATTCCAAAGACGGTTAAAACAATTTGACTTTGCTAAAGTGATAGCTGT
The DNA here is from genome assembly GCF_002797975.1 of [Clostridium] celerecrescens 18A. Classification (NCBI taxonomy): domain Bacteria; kingdom Bacillati; phylum Bacillota; class Clostridia; order Lachnospirales; family Lachnospiraceae; genus Lacrimispora; species Lacrimispora celerecrescens. The sequence goes on from NZ_PGET01000001.1 coordinate 5,208,734, forward strand.
GACGGATAATCATGCTTTTGATAAGGGAGAGAAATATTTTGGTTTTCAGGTTATTCGACCTGAAGAAATTAGAACTTTGGAGTATGATTTTATTGTCATATGTACTGGATATATGATTGCTAAAGAAATATATGTTCAGCTTACCGAAACACTGCAAATACCGGAATCACAAATAATGAGTGAAAAAAGGTATTTTGAAGAAATACCTTGGGAACCAAGATCCCTATTGGAATCTTGTCGGAATTTTGGAATACATTCAATAGCGAATAGTAAGAAATATTTTTACTCTCATGGTATCTTAAGCAATACGAATGTCATGGGGGAAGAATTTACTGACATTACTTGGGAAAAAAGAGAAAAAAGTAAAGCTATTTTGCTTGGCGAAGTACGAGATGAAGCATCGTTAGAATGTATATTAGATAAATTTGAAGCGAAAAAGTACTCATATAAGAATATCTTTAAATTTTTGATATTTACAGTTAATAAATTTGGGCACGAACGCTTAAAAGTAAAAACCAGGGAGGGATATTTTACACATTATATAGGGGGATTAGATTTACAATTAGTAATTTTCCAAAAGCAAGAAGCAGTTTCAATTTATGTCGCTACCCATAAAGATTATAACGCACCTAATTCAGATATTTATGTCACTTTGTGGCTAGGGAGTAAACAAAACAATAATATTTCTTATCTTAAAGAAGATGGAGATAATATTTCTTATTTGAATCAGAAAATAAATGAATGCACAGGATTATATTGGATGTGGAAACATGCAAATGAGGAAATAGTGGGATTAAATCATTATAGGAGATTCTTTAAGCTGAGTAATGGGGAAAATCTTCTTTCTGAAAAAGAGGTAAGATTCTGTTTGGAAGAATATGATATAATAGTTGTTAACGCCACTAGTACCTATCCGATGACAATTAGCAAACATTTAGAAAGTTCAATGGATGTTAAAGCATTTAACAGAGCAAAACAATTAGTGATTAATGCGATTATGAAATGGCAACCTGATTATATTGAGAGCTTTATAGAAGTAATGGATGGATATGCATTTTTCCCGTGTAATATGTTCATTACAAAAAAAGAAGTGCTTGATAGATATTGCGAATGGCTTTTCTCAATTATTATTCCTGCAGCAGAGAATTTTGATGAAACTCCATATGATGATTATAGTAAAAGGGCAATTGGTTTCTTTGCAGAACGTCTATTGACGGTATGGCTTTATAAGCATGACTATTGTATTAAAGAATTACCTATATTATTGAATGATACTACCTTGGAAAAAGTATGCCAATGAGGAAAAGGGGAAGGTACTATGAAATTTAATATAATCATATGGGGAATTGGTGCAATATATAATAAGTATGTCAACACATTAAAGTATCTGGAATATAAAAATGAAATAGAAATAGTAGCAGCAACTGCAAAAGGTTACTCTTTTATAGATAGGATAGATGGATATCCGCTTATAGAAAAAAAACAAATTAGAGGTATTATCTTTGATTATTTAATAATTATGAGTAAAAAAGGGGAAAAGGAAATCATAAATGAAGCATTAGAGTTAGGAATCCCCAGAGAAAAAATATTACCATATAAAATTTTAGATATTCCTTGTTTTGATTTTTATGAATATATTAAATTAAAGAATAGCAGAATTAGTATAATATCAGATAACTGTTGGGGAGGTATTGCGTATGCTACTTTGGGCTTAGAATGCCTTTCTCCATTTAAGAACCTTTTTATAGCTGAGAGAGAATACCTTAAGTTGTTAAGTGATATCAGATATTATTTGGGATGTCCTTTTGAGCTATCAAAGTTTGCTATAGATATCAATAGTAAAGAGCAGTATCCAGTTATGCGTTTGGATGATGTAGAGGTACATTGTTGTCATGAAAAAGTTCCAGACAAGGCAAAGGAAAATTGGAATAGGAGGCTTGAAAAAATAAACTGGGACAATTTGTTTATAGCCATGTATACAGAAGATAAATCGATAGCAGAAGCATTTTTGGATATAGATTTTGAAAAAAAAATATGTTTTGTGCCGTTTGAGAGCCAATCGGATAATTTGATATATCTTCGGCAAACAGAAAATCAAAAGCATTTTTGGGAATGTGTGAATAATAATGGGAGTATTGGGAATGGGAGCTATGCTTATCATTTAGTGAAATTATTATTAAGAGAGAAGACCTTCTCAAGATGTATTATCAAAGGATAAATGTAAGAAAATCAGAGGAATAAATAATCAAGTGAAATGTGTGTTAGAATACAAAAGGGGAGCAGAAGAATATGCGTACATTTATCAAGAAACAGCTCATGGATCTACTGGATTCTATGGAGCAATTACAAAGAGCGTTACCCATGATAACGGATAAAGAACAAATAATCCAATTGCTTTCAGATAGTCAAGATGCAGCCATTGCGGTAGGAGAAGCGCTGGAAAAGGATTCATCAGATCATGAACGAATTGTCTCTCTTCTTGAAGAATACTGTGAAGAAGCTTTTTATCTGTCAGAATTGCAGGAAGAAACAAATTGCCAAGATAAGGTATCTATATTAGATGAACTTATAAATAGAGTAAAAGCTTTGCTGGCAGAGATTCCTTCCACTAATCATATAGTCTTTATGCCCTATAAGGCTTCTATGTGGGACAGTTTGGAGAGCATCTGGCGTGCCTGCAGAGAGGATGAGCAATGTGAATGTTATGTGATGCCCATACCTTATTACGAATTTAATTCAAAAATGAATAGATGGACATATCACTATGAAGGGGACCAGTTCCCGGAGGAAATTCCTGTTATCCACTACCATGACTATTCTTTGGAGCAGAATCAGCCTGATGTAGCTTATATCCATAATCCTTATGATGATTGCAATCTGATCACGAGAGTGGATCAGAAATTTTATTCTGAAGAACTGAAGAAGCATATTAGAAAATTGGTATATGTGCCCTACTATGTTACTTCCGGTTTTTTTGACAAGGAACACTTGGGGTTGCCTGTTTATCAGCACATGGATTATATGATAGTGCAGTCAGAATATGCTAAAGGATTTTGCTCGGGCATGTACTATTATGATAAAATCTTGCCTTTTGGATCCCCTAAGTTGGATCAGGTAATTAGGCTTTACAAGGAAGGTTCTGTTCTCCCTGAACACTGGAAGCCGCTGCTTAATGGGAAAAAGATATTGATGTTAAATACCAGCATCGGTTGTTTTTTGCAGGATGGAAGCATTTATCTGCAAAAAATCAAGAGTCTTTGCAAAACGATAAACATACAGAACAAAGTAGCACTAATATGGAGACCCCACCCTCTTCTGGAAGCAACTATCAAATCCATGAGGCCTCATTTGCTGGCTGAATACAATGGCTTGAAAGAATATTTTACTGAGAATATGATTGGCATATTGGATGAAACTCCTGATATATCAAGAGCAGTCGCAATATCCGATGGTTACATAGGTGAAGAGAGCAGTTCAGTAGTCAATCTTTTCGGGGCATTAGGAAAACCGATTTTTATTCTTGATAATCACATCATAAATGCTTTTACTGAGGAGGAGAAAAGAATCTTCCATATAACGGATATGGTAAAACATGGAGATCAGATATGGTTTACTACCAACCGTTATAATGCCCTTGTTTATATGGATGACAACGTGAGGCAAATGCATTATGTAGATCGTGTGAAGGAACAGCCCAAATGGTACGGCACATATCCGTTTCTCGCGGAGGCAGGAAATAGTTTTTTTCTTTCTCCGGGTGTTGCCGGACGTCCTGCAATATATGATACGGATTCCCAAAAGATGGAACTGATTGGGGAAGCGAATATGGATGAGAGCGCACTGTGCGGCCAAATTGTGACCTACGGCAATCAAGTATTTTATCTTCCTATGATAGATGATTATATTGCAGAGTATAATTCAGAAACAAGAGAATGGAAATATCATTCAGAATGTATACAAGAACTGAATAAAGAAAACGCCGCTGGGCGTGAAGTTACATTCCGATGTTCAGTATGCGGTAAAGACATATGGATCAGTGCTACCTATACTAATTGTATTCTGCGGTTTGACATGGAAGACGGAACATATGCGATCTGCCCTGTAGGAAATAAGGAAAATAGCTATTCGGGAATCATAGCAGAGGAACGTTACTTATGGCTTGCCGAGGTGAACAACGGCAATATTATCAGATGGGATAGACGTTCTGGAAAGGTCAAGACTTACCATATGCCAGAAGGTTTCCGTTCTTGGCCTGGAACAATACAGGGCAGGAGTTTGCCACATTTATCATTAATAGATATGGGTAAATGGGTGGTGTCTGTTCCGGGATACTCCAATTGCATGATAAAATTAAACAAAACAACAGGTGAAACCACTCTTTTGATCGAAGACTTCTGGAAGAAGGCAGAAGAAAAGGCGAACGGTTATAATCCGAAATTTTTCTTATCCAGCGACTTTGGTGCAAAAAAGGATCAGGATGTCATAATCGTACAGAGAAATTGTGACGATGCTGCAGCCATGATCCATGTAGAAAATGAAACATATGAAATGTTCTATCCCACCCTAACTGAAAATGATTATTCAAAACTGACAGAGGGTGAAGATGGCTTTGAAAAGATGGAAAAAAAGTCCGGCTTTTTCCGAAGAGAAAGCAGAATATTCTCATTTGAAGGCTTTTTGGAGGATCTGGTTCATGAAAGATTGAACGATGTCCGGGTAAGACAGCTTGAAGAATTATCAACACTGGCCGCTAATTTAGATGGTACTTGCGGTGAAAAGGTGCATGAATACATGATGGCTGTTTTGGATAATAAAGAGTAATCAGTATTTTTTATTTGGAGGCGACAATGAATGTTGATAAGATAATTTGGGACATGCCCAAAGGACTGCTTAACTGGTATAATTTCTTTTCGGAAGGAAAGGTTCTTTTTATTGGGGACAAGGAAAACAGCATCAAAGAGCTCTTAAAAGAAAAATGCAAGGAGGTTTCTTGCACTGATGAGACTACCTCTCTATGTGAAGCATTTATAAACCAAAATAGAGAAACCTTTGATTATATTGTCGTAATAGGTATGGCAGAGCGCCTTGCAGATCCGGTGCAGGCGCTTTCCCGATGGAGAGGGTTGTTAAAAAGCAGCGGAAGACTTCTTCTTGGTATGGATAACCGTCTGGGACTGCGGTATTTTTGTGGCGACAGAGACCCCTTTACCAACAGGAACTTTGATGGAATTGAGAATTACCGCAGAGTTTTGAAGGAGGATAGGAAGAATCTCAAGGGACGTAATTATTCCAAATATGAAATCTGCACTTTATTAGATTTGTCAGGGTGGACAGAGAGGAAATTCTATTCGGTTTTACCAAACTTGGAGCTGCCTCAGTTAGTTTATTCCGAAGACTATCTTCCTGTGGAAGAATTAGATATAAGGCTTTTTCCCATGTACCGTTACCCAGATACCGTATTTCTTGAAGAGGAGTATCTTTATAAGGACATCATTAAGAACGGTATGTTTCATGCAATGGCCAATTCTTTTTTAATAGAATGTTCAAAAGACAACACATTTGAGAATGTGGATCATGTGACTATTTCTATGGACCGGGGCAGGGAGAATGCCATGGCAACGATCATCAGGAATAATCATGTGGTAGAGAAGCGGGCCTTGTATGAGGAAGGAAAGCACAAGCTGCAACAAATCAAGGAAAATGAGGAGGATTTAAGGAGCCATGGGCTGAATGTTCTGGTGGGAGAATGCAATAATTATTCCTATCGAATGCCTTATGTATATGGTGAAACTGCATTGTCCCATCTTCGCAGGTTGGCGAAAGAAAATCTGGTATTGTTTAAAGAAGAAGTAGATAAGTTTCTAGGTTTTATACTACAGTCTTCGGAGCATATAGAGGCAGAAGAATCAGAGAAAGGGCTGGGGATTATTTTAAGAAAAGGGTACGTGGATTTGGTCCCTCTTAATTGCTTTTATGAAAATGGGAAATATATTTTTTACGATCAGGAATTTTATGAAGAAAATTATCCGGCCAACGCCATTATTCTTAGAGCAATTGAAATAATTTATGCAGGCGATCTGGAGATGGAGGCAATACTTCCAAGAAAATATTTTTATGAAAAGTATGGCTTGAACGATAATCTTGAGTTCTGGCATCGTATGGCTGCAGAATTTACATCTAAGCTAAGAAACCAAAGAGAATTAAGAAGCTTTAATGAAAAATTCCAGCGCAATATGGAGACCATTCACACAAACAGGCAGAGAATTAATTATTCTGTTTCAGAGTATCAAAGAATTTTTGTAGATATATTTCGAAATGCAGAGAAAAAGAAAATACTACTATTTGGTTCCGGTAATTTTACAAAGCGTTTTCTCGCACAATTTCAAAAACAATATGAGATTTATGCTATTGTTGATAATAATCAGTCTAAATGGGGAAGCAGGCTGGAAGGGATCGAGATTCTGTCTCCTCAAATCATTGAAGATATACCAAAAGAGGAGCGCAGAATTATTATATGCATTAAGAACTATGTTGCCATTGTACACCAGTTACAGCAAATGGGAGTAGAAGATTATTGCATCTATGATACAAACGCAGAATATCCTAGAAAACCGGAAATGATACCGGCTCTTTCCAAAGCGAAAGATTCACTGCCCAAAAAGTACCATACCGGTTATATTGCAGGTGTATTTGACTTGTTTCATATTGGACATCTGAATATGTTCAAGAGGGCAAAAGAGCAATGTGATTATCTGATTGTGGGCGTAGTGACGGATGAAGGTGTCAGGAAATATAAAAAAACGGAGCCATATATCCCGTTTCATGAAAGAATAGAGTTAGTCCGTACCTGTAAATATGTAGATGAAGCAGTTGAAATTCCACTCCACTATGGTGGAACCAAGGATGCTTATCGATTGTATCACTTCGACTGCCAGTTCTCAGGAAGTGATTATAAGGATAATCCCGACTGGCTAGGAGAGAAAACATTTCTGGAAAAACAGGGAGCTGACCTGGTGTTTTTTCCATATACAGAAGGGACAAGCTCTACCAAAATAAAGAGTATAATTGAAAGGTCTTTGCTGTAAATATAATATCCTGATTTTGGATAATCGTCCTGTTCTGGTAACAGAACGATCATTGCCAAAATCAGGATTTTTTCATTTGTATCACTTTCTTACGATATTAAGAAATTTTCCTTTCAACTTTCTTGACAAAATCTGTAAATAAATGTAGAATATAGTAAGAAAAATTACAGAAAAACAGGGAAAAACCAAAAAACCTGTCGAAATTTAACTGAAAAGGGGTAATTTTTTTGTAACCAAGGATAATTCCTTATAACCAAGGGGAATGAAAGTGAGGAACAATCGGATGAACGGTATATTTGGGAATAGCATTTCAATGGCTGAGAAAACTTTGGATTATCTGTGGTCAAAGCAGCAGGTAACGTTGAATAATATTGCTAATGGAGAAACCCCAGGCTATAAGGCCCGTTATGTTACATTTGAGGACGAATTCCGCAAACGTTTGCTGGCTGGAAGAGAGGGGACGTCAAAAGACATCGGGGAGGCCATAGGCAGTTCCAGACATTATATCCATGAAACAAGGGATGAATCAGCAAGAATGGACGGTAATAATGTCAACACGGATGTGGAGAATGTGGAACTGGCGAGGACAACGCTTCAGTATCAGTATCAGCTGAGCGCATTGAATAGTGAAATTAGCAGACTTCGTACAGTAATTAAAGGTTAAAACGGGAGGTATTTGAGATGGAGCAGATGTTTATAAGGCCTATGATCCCAGTGGAGTCCATTGGGAATATAGGAAGCGAAAAGAAAGTGACAACCGGACAGGATGGAGGTTCGGTGTTTCGTGATATATTTAACGAAGCTATTCAGAACGTAAGAACCACAGATGATGATTTGACGAAACAGGAATACCTGCTGTCAACAGGTCAGATTGACGATGCACATACCGTGCCGGCAGCAGCGGCAAAAGCCCAGTTATCTGTAGAACTCTTATCATCTCTTAGGAATAAGGCACTGGAAGCCTACAATGAGATTATAAGAATCAGCGTTTAAGTAGATAACAGGGCGGACGGTAGCGATGGAAAAGATAAAGGAACTTTTAGAAAAACTGAATGATAAAGTAAAAAAAGCCATAATCATCGGCGCTGTTGGCGTGGTGGTGGTGGTGGGAGCAATTGTGATTGCGCTGTCCATGCGGGAGAAGCCATACGAGGTAATGTTCCCAAGTGTCAGCAGCGAAGAAGCCAAACAGATCATCGGAAAATTACAGGAAGACGGAATTGATTATCAGTATCAAAACGGTGACATTCTGGTACCTACGCCCCAGCTGGATACTACCAGAGCAAAGTTGGTTTCGGAAGGATATCCGAAAAGTGGTTTTACATATGATGTATTCAGAAATAATGTAAATTTGATGACTACGGATTCAGACCGGAGAAGGTTTGAACTTTATGATCTGGAAACCAGAATCGGTTCCACAATTAAGGTCTTTGATGGCGTGCAGGAGGCATATGTAACCTTAGCTTTGGGAGAACCTTCCAAATATGCACTGTCTGATGACAAGACACAGGAGCCCAGCGCCCAGGCTGTTGTGGTTATGAAAGATGGAGGATCTCCGACAGAGGAGCAGGCAAAGTCCATCCAGCTTCTTATATCCAGAAGTATCCCTGGATTGGTTATTGACAATGTCTCTGTATTTGACGGAAACGGACGGGAAGTTACCACTGGTTCCGATGATGAGGACATCAACACCGGCAAGGCTGGAGAAGAAATCACAAGGCTGATCGAAGACCAGATTTCAGCAAAGGTATTAAATGTCCTAGGCCCTGTATACGGAAACGGCAATGTCCGGGTATCTGTAAAAGGCACGGTCAATATGGAAAAGCTGATTCGGGAGAGCATTGTATACAACACACCCGAAAAGATAGATGAACAAGATAAGACAGGTCTTACTTCCGAAGAATCCATATTCAAGGAATATTCCGGAAGTGGGCAGAATGCTTCCGGTGTGGCCGGCTCAGAGGCCAATGCAGACATTCCGCAGTATAATGCGGGTGGAACGGCTGAAGAGAATGCATATGGCTCCAGCAGCCTTACCAGAAAATATCTATTAAACCAGATAAAAGAACAGGGTCAAGTCAATCCTGGAGCTTTGGAAAACCTGACTGTTTCCGTAGTGGTAAATGGAACAGGATTCGGAAGCATGACGATTGACGACATACGGGATCTGGCTGGAAATGCGGCTGGAATCCCTCAGGCAGATCGTGCGGAAAAGATAACTGCCGTGGCGGCGCCATTCTATACTGTGGAGGTACCCAAGGCGCCTGAAACTCCTGTGGAAGCAAGCACCAGCGGCATTTTGGTTAATCAGTGGATTCTGATTGCAGCTCTGGCAGGAGTACTTCTTATCGCTCTGATTATCATTTTGGCGGTGAGAAATAGAAGGAAGAGAAACAATCTTATGGAAGCCATGGAAATCAGCCAGGAAGATGTTCCGGTGCTGCCGGATATGGTGGAACTGCCAGAGGAGGAAGTAGAACAGGAGATTCTGGAGCCTGAAGAAGACAGGGGAGCAGAACTGCGCCAATGCGTCCGCGATTTTGCTGAGCAGAACCCTGAGATATCAGCTCAGCTGCTGAAAACATGGTTGAATGGAGGCGGTAACAATGGTTAATCTAACCCCCGAACAAAAAGCGGCGACAGTGGTTGTTTCACTGGGAGTGGATAAGGCTTCAAAAGTATATAAGTATTTAAGTGAAGACGAGATTGAGAAATTAACCCTTGAAGTGGCAAAGCTTGGACATGTGGAAGCAGAGCAGACGGAAGCCATTTTAGATGAGTTTTACAAGACCTGTCTTACTCAAAAGGTAGTGACTGACGGTGGCCTGGAGTATGCAAGAACTGTTCTGGAAAAAGCCTTCGGCGAAAGTACAGCCAACAGCTTGCTTCAAAAGGTTACACAGTCTCTGAAATCCAGATCTTTTGGATTTATTCGGAAGAGCGATGTAAAGAACTTGCTTTCCGTCCTGCAGCATGAAAGAGCCCAGATCATTGCACTGGTACTTTCTTATACAAATGAAGAGATGGCGGCCCAGATTATTTCAGAGCTTGCCCCTGAAAAGCGCATGCAGGTCGTAGAGTCTATTGCCAGAATGGAAAGTGCATCTCCTGAAGGAATTAAAATTGTGGAAGAGGAGATCAAGAAACGGTTCTCCGGCATCCTTACTACCGACTACACCAGTGTAGGTGGTGTTGATTACATAGCAAACGTCATGAACCACATAGACAGGAGCAACGAAAAGCTCATCTTCGACGAACTAGGAAGAAAGGATGCAGAACTGGCGGATACTATCCGCAAGAAGATGTTCGTATTCGAGGATATCATTACCATGGACAACCGATCTATCCAGCGCTTTATCAGAGAGTGCGATATGCGTGACATGGTCTATGCCCTTAAGAATGCAAACGAGCAGATTACATCAGTTATTTTCTCCAATATGTCAACTCGTATGAAGGAAAGCATCCAGTCCGATATGGAAGTTACAGTTAATGTACGCTTAAAAGATGTAGAAGAGGCTCAGCAGCGGATTGTCGGTATCATTAGACGTCTGGAAGAAGAAGGCGAGCTGATCATCAATAAGGGCGGAAAGGATGATGTCATTGTCTAATATTATAAAGTCCGTGCAGATGACGGATCGTGTTCTGGAATACGGATTTACCAGGGAATTTGAAGATATTAAGGTAAATGAAAACGGGAATCCGGAAACGGAAAATGGGCAGGAGGAGTCTGCGGGCCAAGAATATGACAGGTATCTTCAAACCACAGAATTATACGAAGATGCTTTAAGGAAGACACAGGTGATTTTGGACCAGGCCAGGACGGATGCAGAAGATATCCTCAATCAGGCCAGGACGGACGGGGAAAAACTCCGCGCTCAGGCAATGGAGGAAGGCCGTCAGGCCGGATATGACGCGGGATATGAGGAAGGTTTCCGTAAAGCCTACGAAGCCCATAAAGAGGTCCTTGATGCGCGCGAGGAAGAATTTCTGGAAGCCATGAAAAACGCGATTGAAAGCGTTACGAAAGAAAAAGAAAAGTTACTGGACAAATATATTGACGATTTAAAAAAGGTTACTCTGACGATTGCAGAAAAGGTGATTCAGACCAGTCTGCGCTCTAGCGGAGAGATTATTAAACGCATGATCGTGGCTGCTGCGGGAAAGCTTAAGAAAACCCAGTGGATGAAAATTTATGTATCCCAAAGGGATGCAGGGATGATGATACAGGGAGATGTGGGACTGTTAAGTGAATTGTCTCACATTTCCGGGAATATCAAGATCATTGCTATGGATCATGAGGAGGATGGAGCCTGTATCATTGAGCTTCCGGAGGAGATTATTGATGTCAGCGTGAATACACAGCTGGAAAATATAAAAGGAATACTTAATAACGCCAGACTGTAACAGGAGGAGCCTGCATGTTTAAGGAATTGACGGATCTCATTACGAAGACTGAGACAATCGACCATATCGGGAAGATTGAAAACATTGTGGGGATGTCCATGGAAGCCTCTGGAGGAAGGGCCAGTATCGGAGACATAGCCTATATTTACAATGAAGACCGGCAGGAGCAGATACCGGTGGAAGTGGTGGGCTTTAAGGATGACAAAATACAGCTTATGGCCTATGAAAATATGAATGGAATTGCAGCGGGCAGCTTTGTCCGGAATACAAAACGCAGGTTGAAGGTACCGGTAGGAGATTTTTTAAGAGGTCGAATCATCGATGCAAAGGGAGAACCAATGGATGGAAAAGGACCTTTTGAATCTCCCCGGTACTATTACGTAGAAAATCCTTATATCAATCCCATGACCCGTCCACCAATTACGGACAAGCTGGAATTCGGGGTCAAAGCTATTGACGGTTTAAATACGATTGGAAAAGGCCAGCGTATCGGAATATTTGCAGGCAGTGGAGTTGGTAAAAGTACCTTGCTTGGCATGATTGCCAGGAATGTAAAGGCAGATATTAACGTAGTGGCTCTGGTAGGGGAGCGTGGAAGAGAAGTCCGTGAATTTATAGAGAAAGACTTAGGACCGGAAGGAATGAAACGTTCCGTACTGGTGGTGGCCACCTCAGACCAACCGGCGATGCTTCGTATGAAGTGTCCATTGGTTGCCACTACCATAGCTGAATACTTTAAGAATCAGGGCAAGGATGTATTGCTTATGATGGACTCCCTGACCCGGTTTGCTATGGCACAGAGAGAGATAGGACTTGCAATCGGAGAGCCTCCGGTGGCAAGAGGCTATACTCCCTCTATTTATGCGGAGTTTCCAAAGCTGCTAGAACGGAGCGGTAACTTTGGACAAGGTTCCATTACAGGAATCTACACGGTTTTGGTGGAGGGTGATGATACCAATGAGCCCATCGCCGATACGGTAAGGGGGATTGTGGATGGCCATATCGTACTGAGCCGAAAGCTGGCCAATGCCAACCATTTCCCGGCTATTGACGTAAGTGCGAGTATTTCGCGTCTGATGACCAACATCGTTTCAGAGGAACACCGGAACTTAGCTTCCCAGATCCGGGATATATTAAGTCTTTATGAGAAGAATGAGGATCTTATTTCGATTGGTGCTTATAAGAGCGGCACCAACCCAAAGCTTGATATGGCTATATCTAAAATTGATAAGATCAATCAGTTCCTATGTCAGGGAATTCAGGAGCAAGCCAGTTATGAAGAGGTCTTAAAGAAAATGAGGATGATCTTATCATAGATGTTGAAAGGGGAAGGGGAGCATGAAGAAGTTTAATTTTCCACTTAATACAGTATTGAATTATAAGGACCAGGTCCTGGATAATTTAAAGAGTGAACACGCCCAGATCGTGGATAAGATGGTAAGGCAGGAACAAAAGGTTGAGGAATTGTCGGACCGAAGAAATGATGCCTGTACCCGGTTTAAGGCAGAGATAGGTAAGGGCATCGCTGTTAATATGATGAAGGAATATGAAACCTATATTACCTTCATGCAGAAGAAAATTATTGCCGAACAAGGAGTACTTCAGAAGCTGCAAAGAAAAGAAGAGCAAAAGCGGGAGGAAGTGGTGGAGGCCAGAAAAGAAGTGGTTTCCATTGAAAAGCTGAAAGAAAAGAAGCTTTTGCAGTATAACAAAGAGGTTTTGCGAAGCGAAGAACTGTTCATTGATGAGTTTGTTTCCAACACAACCTCAGTACATGGAAGCAGGTAATCCTGCCGTAAAAACTTACGGCAGCTACCATAAAATCAAATGCTTAGCGGCATGAAAAGAAAGGAGTGAGAAGATGACAGAAGTAAAAAACAGCAGTGTGGATTTGTTATCCAGACAGCTGACTGGCAGTAGGAAAAAGGGAGAAAAGGCAGCTGATGGCCTATCCGAATTTAAGGCCATGTTAAAAAGCGGCAATCAAAAGAAGGATGGAAAAAGTCAGGAATCAGAGGAACTTTCTGATGATAAGCTGTCTGCGGCAGAAGTGTCGTCGGAGGCCGCGGCTTTGGCTGCAGCCGCTGGAATGGCAGGAGTCCAGGAGCCTGAGGAAAAGTTTCAAATGGCAGGGCAGAAACCGGCGGACCAAATTATGGAAACCATCGAAGCGGTTGAAACGACCACTTTAGTACCGGAAGAAAACGGAAACATTCAGACGATGGATTCGTTCCTTGCTTTGGATCGGTTCCGTTTTCAGAAGCTGGCAGAAAACAGCATGGGAACAGAAAGTCCTGCAAATGAAAACCTGGAAACCTTGACGAACCATTCAAAGGAAATGCCGGAACCCCCTTTTACGGAAGCGGCGATGCAAAAAACAGATGAGAAGAATCCTGTAATTCAGGATATTGCCGGACAGATTCCGGAATCAGCTGAAAGCTCGAAGGGGAAAAAGGATAATTTACCGTTGCAGCCGCTAATGAAGGCAGCAGAGAACGTTTCAGATTCCGTAGAAGAAGAACCGACGGTAACCCTTCAGAGGAGCGGTACACAGGAAAAGCCATGCCCTGAAGAAGATCAGGATAATATCCAGAAAAACCTTCCGGAAAAGTCTTTTGAGCCTGTACGTTACTGGAATGGTTCTGTTGAAAAATCTGAGGAAGTCCATATGTCTGTAAGTGCAGATCATTCGAAAGAATTGGAAGCAAAGCTGTCGGAACAGATTTTAAAACAGATTCGAGATGGAAATGGGGAACTGGATATCCAATTGGAGCCTCATAACCTCGGAAAAATCCGGATCAGAATTTCCTATGAGGATAATCAGATCAGTGTTTCCCTTCTATGTACCGAGAGCAGAACTTTAAAGCTTTTATCCCAGTCAGCGGGCGATTTAGGCTCCATTCTGGAATCTAATTTAGAACGGCCCTTCCAGGTTCTGGTAGACAAGCAGGAACCTGATTACTTAAACCAGCAGCAGGAACAGGGCGGCAGACAGGGACAGCAAGAACATCATCAGGAAAGCCAGAGGGAAGAAAACCGCGAGGACTTTATACAAAAGCTTAGGCTTGGGATTTTTGAGTCGGAAAGCACTGAAGAAAGCGGCGTTGGTTACAGATAAGGAGAGAAACGATGGCAAATGTAAATGGAGTTAATTCGAATAATTATCTGGAAGCTTTTAAGGAAAGGGCGAAATCCACCAGTAACAGTGAATTGACAACAGAGGGATTTTTCAAGCTTTTGGCAGCACAGCTTCAAAACCAGGACATGTCAAACCCAATGGATAACTCAGAGATGATGACTCAGATGACTCAGATCGCCATGATGCAGGCTATGAACAACTTCTCCACTGCAATGGGGGATTTTGCCCAGGTCAATACAATCAATTATGGAACCTCCATGATGGGAAAAGAAGTTATGGTTGGAGTCCAGGAGAAGAACGGATCAATTAAAAAAATCACGGGAACTGTGACGAGAGTGGATATTTTTGGTGGTGTGCCAACCCTTTACATCGACGACGATGAAAAGACAGGCTATCCGGTTTCCAGCATCATGTCAGTTTATGAAAAAGGGCATAAACCTCCGGAAGATGTGAAGGATCCAGACAAGGACGATGGAGTGAAGGATCCGGATACCGATAATAATATCGATGAAACTGTTGATCCGGATGGAGATGATATACCCGATGCCGGTACCGATTAAAATATGTAGGTGATGATCAATGCTAGGCAAAATAAATCAACATGAGGAACTGAGGCAGCTAAAGCTGCGGAATGCTGCTGCAATATCAAAACCAGCAGGCAGCTTTAATGAGATACTTCAAAACAGGATTGAGAAACAGGAGGGGCTTCAGTTTTCCCGCCATGCAACCGAGCGGGTCAATCAGCGCGGAATTGAAATGTCGGATTCATTTTTACAGGATTTGCAGTCCGCAGTGGAAAAAGCCCGTTTAAAAGGTGCAAAGGACGTGGTGATTATCAGTGACAGGGGAGCATTTATTGTCAATGTGCCTAATAATACCGTGGTAACAACCATGTCAGGAAATGAAATGAAAGAAAACATTTTTACAAATATTGACAGCGCTGTCCTATTATAGCTGGACCATTTATGGAGGCTTTTCCTGTGTGTCCGATTGACAGCAGGAGGAAGGCGTAAAAAACGAAGGAGAATAAAAGCTATGGTCAAATCAATGTTTGCCGGTGTGGCAGGTCTTAGAACTCACCAGGCCAAAATGGATGTTATCGGTAATAATATAGCTAACGTGAATACATGGGGATTTAAGGCGGGCACCATGTCCTTTAAAGACACCATGTACATGAACACTTCATCCAGCTCAAAAGGCAGCACAGCTGCCGGCGGCTATGGAGGAACCAATGCAAATCAGGTAGGATATGGCGTAACTACCGGAAGCATTACCTATGATTTCTCAATGGGAAGCCCGTCACCTTCTGCCAGAGGACTTGACTGCTATATTGACGGTACAGGATTTTATATTGTAGGTCCAATGGTTGGGGACGGAGAGGGTTTTTCCCTGGAGGAATCAGATGTCATTTCCTCTAAAGGTCTGTCTCTATCCAGAGTAGGGAAATTTACTGTGGATAATCAGGGGTATCTGGTTGATGATTCAGGAAATTATATATATGGATTTTCAAATACCAGCAGCGATTATTCCAGCGGGGAAAGTTTTGATACCACATCATTAAAACCACTGAGGATTCCCATGGAATCAGATGTAGCAACGATAGGTAATAAGACTGCAGCGGAACGGGTAAATGAAGCAAGAAAAGCTCTTGAGGAAGCGAGAGCAAACTTAAGCAAATTGAATTTGGAAATGGGAAAAGCAAGAGAAGAATATATTGCGGCAGATAAGGCGTATGGGGATAAAAGTACTTCGCTGGATATTAAAACATTAACGACAAATCGTGATGATGCTAAGACAGCTATGGAAAAGGCTTATGCGGAATGGCTGGATGGCAAAAATGATCCGGCACATGCTGATGATCTGAAGAATGCTTATGACACGGCGAGAACGGCTTATGAGAAAACAGTATATAAGCTGATCGTGGGCCAGGCGGAACTTCGTGCGCCGAAGACACTGGCGGATAATGCCTCAAAGATGCCTGGCGTCTGGGATGCTTATGAGGCAGCTCTTGCTACTTATAATGCCAGTGGTACTACAACAGACAAGGAAGCATTGGATACGGCGAGGAAAGAGCTGGATGAACTTCAGTCGGCTTTAAGCAAAATTGAACCTGATTCTCTTGAGGGCAAAAGGGATACCGCCAACCAGGCTGTAAAGAAGGCCGAAGCTATGGTAAAAGCAGCTGAAAATGAGGTAACAAAAGCCGAAAATAATCTGGAAGCAGCTATGAAAGATTCTACTAGTACGGAGGTGGGCAATGCTGATGCAGGCGAAGGACTTGCCAAACTGACCAACTATGCAGTTCAGCAGGACGGTACCTTAGTCGGTAGTTCCGAGAATGGCGCTACAGTTATCATCGGCAAGATTGCCTTAGCGGGTGTTCAGAATGTCAACGGTCTGGAAAAAACCTCAGGCTATTATTATGTCCCAGGCAGTAATGCCGGCAACATCAGCATTTATGAAGCCGGTGGCGTCCAGGGCCGGATCATGGGAAATTATCTGGAAATGGCCAAGGTAGACCTTGCGACTGAGATGACAGATATGATCACTACACAAAGAGGATTCCAGGCCAACTCTAAAATCATTACAGTAACGGATCAGATGCTGGAAGAACTGGTTAATATTAAGCGGTAATAATCTTTTACAGATCCAGGGAAGCGGTGACTGCCGCTTCCCGATATGAGAGGAGTTGAGCCATGATTTGTCTTACAAGGCTGAATGATGAAGAATTTGTAATCAATTGCAATCAGATTGAGCGGATTGAGACCATACCGGAGTCCAATGTAATTATGGTGAATGGAAAACATTATGTGGTAAAAGAAAGTGTTGATGAGATCATTGATCGGGTGATTGAATTCCAGGCTCAAATATATGCGCGTGCGCAGAAAAAGAACGTTTAATCCAGGTACTGCCTGGAATATAGGAGGTTACTTATGGATGTATCATTGATCGTTGGCTGGGTGCTGGGAATCGTATTGATTATCTACGGAATCGGCGCAGATAAGCTGGTGAATTTTGTGGACATACCCAGTGTTATCATTGTTGTGGGAGGTACTGTGGCAGCATTGATAGCCAGCTTTCCGTTTAAGACCCTGGCTCAGATTCCAAAACACATCGGAATTATGATCAGTTCCAACCGGTACAATTCGGAAGCCGTGATTCATACACTGGTGGATATGGCAAAAACGGCTAGAAAAAAGGGGCTTTTGGTTCTGGAAGAGCAGGCTTCTACCATCAAGGATCCTTTTCTGAAACAAAGTGTAATGTTAATTGTAGATGCCATGGATGCAGAAAAGATCAGGGAGATGCTGGAAAGTGAAGTGGCAGCGATGATAGACCGTCACGAGCAGGATGTCAGCATCTATGACAGAGGATCAGGAGTGGCTCCGGCCTTCGGAATGATTGGTACGCTGGTAGGATTGGTTAATATGTTAAAAAGTATGGATATGTCTGGAAACGGATCAAACAGCCTTGGGGCTGACATGTCTGTGGCTTTGATCACCACATTTTACGGCTGTATTCTGGCTCATCTGCTGTTTAATCCAATGGGCAAGAAGCTCCGGATCCGGAATGAGGAAGAAGTACTATATAAGCAGATTATTATTGAAGGTGTTTTATCCATTCAGGCGGGAGATAATCCCAAGTACCTGGAGGAAAAGCTGTTATCTTACCTGTCTCAGAAGCAGCAGGGAAAAATCACAATGAAAAAGCCCGTTAATGAAGGAAGCGTAAATGCTGACTAATTAGATTGCGAAAGAGGAACGCCCGGGGGGCATGCCTTGATGACAAAAGAACATGGGTAGGAAAGTGAAAAACAGGTGGTTGTATGATTAAGAGAAATAAGCAGCCGGAGGAATCTGGAAGCTGGATGGATACATATGGGGACATGGTTACTTTGCTGCTGTGTTTTTTCGTTCTTCTGTATTCCATGTCGTCCATGGATCAGAGCAAATGGAAGAAATTAGTGCAGAGCTTTAATCCCAGTGCTTTGGAAAGTATAGAGTCCAATGCCAACGAAAGCGAGGGGGAATTCCGTGGAGACCAGACAAAAGAAGAGGTCACGGATTTTGACGCACTATATACGGCTCTGAAAGAAATGGTTGAAGAGAGAGGAATGCAGGATTCTGTAGAAATTACCCGAGGAGACGGTTTCACTTTTATTTCATTCCGCGATAAAGTGTTTTTTGACGGAGACAGTTCTGTGCTTCGGCAAGAGGGTAAGGATATCCTTGAGCAGTTTGCTGTCGCAATGACGCAGGTGGATTCTTCCATAAAAGAAGTACAGGTTTTGGGACACACTTCCCAGGGAGACCCAAACAGGCCCAACAATGTCCGCAATGACAGGATGCTTTCTGCTCAGCGTTCCGCAGAGGTTGTTATCTTTCTTCAAAGCAGACATGCTGTTTCACCGGAAAAACTGGTGAGCGCCAGCTATGGTCAGTTCCGTCCCATTGCGCCTTTTGATACGGAAGATGGGAGGGCGCAGAACCGCCGCGTGGAAATATTGATAACCAAGAATGATACGGTAGAAAAATCCCTGGAAGAGTATTACAACCAGATATATCAGGATTATCAGAACGTGCCGGTTAATTAAAAAATGAAGCGGGAGTGAAACAAATGGCTGAAGTATTATCCCAAAATCAAATTGATGCGCTGCTCAATTCCCTACAGGGAACAAATGAGCTGAGCCAGGAGATTGAAAGAAACGAAGATGAAATAAAGTATAGGAAATATGATTTTTACAGTCCTAAAAAATTTACAAAAGACAGGCTTAAAGTTTTAGGAAGTATATTCGATAATTATTCCAGAATTGCTGGATCACAGATAAACAGTCTGTTTCGGACTTCCAGTGAACTGTCAGTCGTTACGGTAGAGGAGCAGCGGTATTATGAATTCAGCAACGCCCTCAGTGATAATGATGTCCTTACCCTTGTCAATGTGACTTTGCCGGATCATTCCAAGAATCCGCCTCTTTTAATCAATGCAAGCATGCCATTAATGCTTAGCTTAATCGACCGCATGCTGGGGGGCCTGGGGAAAGAAACTAGTGTTGGGCTATCTTACTCCTATACGGAAATAGAGATGGCTTTATACCGCAGAGTGATCCAATATGTGATAGCGCCATTAAAGGATTCCTGGTCAAGTTACATTAGTCTTAACTTTGAACTGGAGAGGTTGGAAGAAAACCCCAGCATGTTTCAGGAAATCGGTGTGGATGAAACCATAGTAATCATCGTCATTGATGTGGAAATGGAAGGCTGCTCTGGGAGACTAAGTCTCTGTATCCCAGGAAATCTCCTGATAAACACATTCAGTATTATAGACAAGCGAAGAGCCAGTGCTATGGGAGATGAAGAAAACAGTCAGGATACAAAGCTTGAAATCCTGAACAACATCAGGGCCACTGACTTAATGGTTCGTGCTAAAGTAGGAGAGTCTGTTATTACTCTGGATGATGTTTATAATCTTCATGTGGGAGACGTCATCAACTTAGGAGCGCCTAAGGAATCCGACATCAAGCTGTATGTGGAAGACCAGCCATGGTTTAAGGGACAGCTGGGTGTTCACAAAAGGAATACAGCAGTTCGGATTGAAGGTCTTGTAGAAGAAGGAAATTACCAGGCTGGTGAAAACTGAGTCAGGGATTATATAAAGAATTAAGGATAATAAAGGAGATGTAAAAGAATGGCGAAAATATTATTAGTAGATGATGCGGCATTTATGAGAATGATGATTAAGGATACGTTGTCTAAAAACGGATACACCGATTTATACGAGGCGTCTGACGGAGCTCAGGCTGTACAGATGTTTTCTGAAATAACCCCGGATCTTGTGATCATGGACATTACAATGCCTAACATGGATGGTCTGGAAGCATTAAAATTAATAAAGGCAAAATCCCCGGATGCAGCCGTAGTTATGTGCTCTGCCATGGGACAGGAGAGCATGGTAATCGAAGCGATCAAATCAGGAGCTAAAGATTTTATTGTAAAGCCCTTTAAACCGGACAGAATTCTTAAAACTGTCACAGGCATTATCGGTTAGTTTTACCGTAGAGGAGGGGTCAAATGTCATTTTTAAGTTCCATGAATATTAGTGCGTCGGCAATGACCGCCCAGCGGCTTCGACTGGATATTGCATCGGAGAACATTGCTAATATTGATACGACGAGGACGGAAGCAGGCGGGCCATACCAGAGAAAAATGGTAGTACTTGAATCCAGGAATGAAAATAACTTCCGAAGAATTATGATGAATGCAGCCGGCATAAGCAGGCAGCAGAGCACAGGTGGCGTAAGGGTTTCACAGATCGTGCAAGACACGAGTCCCTATAAGTCCGTTTACAATCCGGAACATCCGGATGCGGATGAAAACGGCTATGTGCAGATGCCTAATGTGGATTTGCTAAAAGAAACAGTAGACAGTATGTCTGCATACCGGTCCTATGAGGCCAACATAACAGCATTTAATGCCATAAAGATGATGGCCTCCAAGGCATTGGAAATTGGAAAGTAAAGCGTGACTTGGCATAGAGGGCTAATGAGTATAAAGGGAGAAAAGTTGTATGGATTCAAAGAATTTTAGCGCATTTGAAATTGATGCCATAGGTGAAATACTGAATATAAGCCTTGGTGCCTCGGCCACTGCAGTATCTACCATGCTCAATGCCAGAGTTGACATTACCACACCGGTGGTAAAGGTTTTGTCAAAGGAAGAATTTGAAATTTCTAACCTGGAGCCGGCAGTAGGGGTGGAGATTACATATATTGCAGGACTTAGCGGAAGCAACATTATGCTTTTAAAGAGGCATGACGTAAAAGTGATTGTAGATATGCTCATGGGCATGGAAACGCCAGAGGAAGAGTTTGAATTAAATGAACTGAACATCAGCGCCATCTGTGAAGTTATGAATCAGATGATGGGGGCTTCTGCAACGGCACTTTCCGAGTTTTTAGGCAAAGTAGTTAATATTTCGACACCCAGTTCTTTTGAGATCGGTGATGTAAATGATTTCAAGGAAAAGTATTATGACAATGATGAATACATGGTTGTTGTCGGATTTACTTTAAAAATTGCGGACCAGCTGGAAAGTGAATTTATTAACGTAATGACTCCTGATCTTGCAAAAGAACTGGTAAGAGGATTTTTACCCCAGGAAATGCTGGAACCAATTCCGGAACCAGTACAAATTCCGAAACCAGCGCAAATTCCGGAGCCAGTACCAATTCCGGAACCAGTCATAGAGACGAAAACGGAATTAAGGGAACCGGCTTCAGGCGGAATCTTATCTCAGGAAGAGATTGAAAAGTTGTTGTCAGGCAGTTTTGGAGGCGATGAGCCAATAAATGCTGAACCGCCTGCCGACAAAGAGACGGCTGGGGGAAGTCAGGAAATACCGCAGA
Source organism: [Clostridium] celerecrescens 18A (assembly GCF_002797975.1). NCBI lineage: Bacteria > Bacillati > Bacillota > Clostridia > Lachnospirales > Lachnospiraceae > Lacrimispora > Lacrimispora celerecrescens. The sequence goes on from NZ_PGET01000001.1 coordinate 5,230,764, forward strand.
TGACAGGAGATAACCAGATGGCAGTACAGCAGATGATGGATCAAATACAGACGCAGCAGCAGATGATGAGTCAAATGCAGCAGATGATATCACAACTGCAAAGCGAACAGCAAAATATGAGAAAAACAGGGTCTCCGGAGCCTAAGACCATAAATGTGAGACCTATCCCTCAAAATAGCTTAAAAGATGGAGACATTCGGTTTGAGGAGCAGGAGGAAAACCGGGAACTGATCATGGGAGTGCCCCTTGAGGTGTCTGTTGAAATTGGCAGAACCAGAAAGCTGGTAAAGGAGATTCTTGAATTTACCAAAGGGTCCCTTGTTATCCTTGATAAGCTGGCAGGAGAGCAGGTCGATTTATATGTAAATGGCCGCTGCATTGCAAAAGGCGATGTTGTAGTTGTAGATGATAATTTTGGCATCCGTATTACAGAGATTACTAAAAAGAATGGAGAATAGAGAGGAAGTGGCTGCATTTGAATAGCGTGATTAGTCTGTTTTCTGCGCTGCTCCTTACCGTTGTAATTCTGTATTTGAGTTATCTATTTACCAGAAGCCTTGGAAAAGGAGTCGTACTAAAGCGGGGAGGAACCTGCATGCAGATGTTGGACAGGCTTCCCCTGGGGCAGGATAAAGCAGTAGCGATCGTACGTGTAGGGAATCACTATTATCTTATCGGCATTGCTTCTTCTCAGATAACCCTTCTTTCTGAACTTTCGGAGGAAGACATTCCGGAGGGCGGGTCTTCCCAGACCCAATTCACAGGTGCAGAAGGATATGAAAGTTTTAAAAAATTATTAAAAAAATATACAGACAGACACAGGGATGATGTGTAAGGAGGAACCATGAATACAGATGCCTTGATTAATATTAATGGCGGCCGGGTGCCGACTCTGGAGCTTTTCCTCATCTTGACCATCATTTCCCTGCTGCCATCGATCCTGGTGATGATGACTTCCTTTACAAGGATTATCATTGTCTTATCTTTTACCAGAAATGCCTTGGGAGTTCAGCAGAGTCCTCCCAATATGGTGCTGGTTGGAATAGCATTATTTCTAACACTGTTCATTATGGACCCGGTGTTAAAGGATGTGAACACCAATGCTTACCAACCTTATGTCAGGGAGGAGATAAACCAGCAGGAGGCACTTAACCGGGCGACAGTTCCTATGAAACGGTTTATGCTCAAGCAGACGAAGACGGACACTTTGAATGTGTTTATGGATTTGTCCAAAACCGAAAAGCCGGAGAACATTGAGGAACTTCCTATGACAGTAGTGATACCATCTTTTATGACTTCAGAGCTGGAGCGGGCCTTTACGGCGGGTTTTATGATTTATCTGCCGTTTTTACTGGTTGATATTATTGTGTCCAGCACTTTGATGTCCATGGGTATGGTCATGCTGCCGCCGGCTATGATATCCCTTCCATTTAAATTACTGTTGTTTGTAACGGTTAATGGCTGGGAGCTGCTGTTTTCTAATTTGGTTAACAGCTTCCATTACTGACAGGACCTTCAACCTAGAATTAGCGAACAGCGTGCCCCGCTTTATCGGGCATCAAATGGATATGTAAGCATATCCGCTTGATTCATCAGGAGGTAAAATATGACGGATGTAGCAGTGAACAGCCTAATGTATGAGTTATTCGGTTTGGTGGTTAAAATGGCTGGTCCCGTGCTGATCGTCAGCATGGTCATCGGTATCATTATTTCCATAATACAGGCAGCAACCCAGATCCATGAACAAACCATTACCTTTGTTCCGAAGCTGATTGTAATTGGCCTGATGCTTTTGATGATGGGGGATCATATGATGACTACACTCAGTGATTTTACTATCAATATTTTTAATACCATGCTCAAATAAGAGGAAACACCCTACGGGTATACCTTTATGTCCAAAAAGCTTGGACAGTAATGATGAAAGGAAGATTCAGATGCCGGAAATAGGACAGATGATGCTGTTTTCCCTTATTTTTATGAGAATGTCAGGTTTTATTCTTTTGAACCCTATTTGGGGCAGAAAAAATATTCCGGCACAGGTCAAGGGCGGCATGATCATGGTATTTACGCTGCTTATTTATTCTTTTTCCTCGGCCCAGGTGCCCGAACCTGTGAATTCCATTGAATTTGCAGTGCTTCTTTTAAAAGAATTAGCTGTAGGGTTTGCCATTGGCTTTGTCATGGAATTATTTCTTATGATCATTACATTTGCCGGGACAATTATGGATTTTCAGATGGGATTGTCCATGGCAATGATCTATGACCCTCAGACCAACGCTCAGATTGCTCTTACGGGAACGCTTTATCAGGCGTATTTTATTCTGTTGTTCTTTGCGGTGGATGGCCATCTGGCACTGTTTCGGCTGCTTATAAATTCAGCTGAGATAGTTCCTTACGGACAGGTCGTGTTGGGAAGCCGTGCGGCGTGGGCAATGCTGGAAATTTTTATTCAATGTATTACTATGGCTGTAAAGTTTGCATTTCCTTTAATTGCCATTGAATTTTTAACTGAGATTGCAGTTGGGGTTTTAATGAAAATAATTCCTCAGATCAACGTGTTTGTTGTAAACATACAGGCTAAGATCGCAATTGGTTTCATAATGCTGATTTTTCTGTTTTCTCCTATGACGGATTATGTAGGCGGTGTGATAAGCCAGATGCTTTTAACAGTTCAGGATATAATCAGACTCTTATAAATGCAAAGGATGTGATGAACGGCAATGCAGGATCCTTCAAAAACCGAAAAGGCCTCACCGAAAAAACGGCGGGATGAACGAAAAAAGGGTCATGTTGCCATGAGTAAGGATGTAGTTATGATAGCTTCCTTACTTGGAACCTTCGTGCTGCTGAAAATTTTATTTCCTTTTATGTATCGGACCATACGGGATTATATGATTAAATATTTAAGCCTGGCTCCCGGGGTGGAGAATCTGTCTGATTATTCCGCCGGTATTTTTGCAGATACAGCGTGGTCGGTTTTAAAAGCAGCTCTCCCCATTCTTTTGGCAGGTATTGTACTGGCTGTACTGGGAACCGGGGTACAAACAAGATTTTTGTTTACAAAAAGTAATTTAGCCCCAAAGTTTAGCCGGTTAAATCCTATACAGGGGATAAAAAATATTATTTCTTTAAAAAGCCTGATAGAACTTTTGAAAAATTTGCTGAAGATTACCATACTTGGAATCATCCTGTATCAAATCATAAAAGGTGATTTAACACCTATAGCAAGAACCATTGATATGGACTTAAAAGATTCTTCTGTGTATGTGCTGAGTGCCATTATGGATATGGTCTTCAGGGTTTCTCTTATCTTCCTGGCCGTTGCTGGCTTTGACTTCTTTTATCAGCGGTGGGATTATGAACGCCAGATCAGAATGTCAAAGCAGGAACTAAAAGAGGAATTCAAGCAGACAGAAGGAAATCCTGAAATTAAGGGACGTATCCGAAGCCTCCAAAGAGAGAGGGCCCGTTCCAGGATGATGCAGTCGGTCCCTGAAGCGGATGTGATCATACGTAACCCCACCCATTTTGCGGTGGCTCTGCGCTATGACATAGAGAAGGATAATGCTCCTGTTCTATTGGCCAAGGGCCAGGATGAACTGGCTTTGAGGATTGTAGCGATAGGCGAGGAACATGGGGTATATGTGATTGAAAATAAACCTTTGGCAAGAGGCATTTTTGCCGCTACCCAGGTAGGGAACGAGATTCCTTCGGAATACTATGGTATGGTCGCTGAAATCCTGGTGTATGTATACCGCATGAATAACAAGATCATAGAATAAAGAAAAACAGCAGAGAAACTGAAAGAAATGGTGTAAAAGAATGAAGACATTACTGAAAAATTCTGTAGTAGTATTTGTCATTTTGATCGTACTTCTATTGATTATTCCATTGCCTCCGTTTTTTGTGGACGTAATGATTATTATAAATATTTCCCTTTCCATGATTATCTTGCTGATAACCATGAACATAAAAGAACCTTTGGAATTTTCAATCTTTCCGGCCCTGCTTTTGGTGACTACCCTGCTTCGTCTGGGATTGAATGTGTCTTCCACGAGAAATATTTTGTCTAATCAGGGATCCTCAGGACAGGTAATCAAAGCCTTCGGTGATTTCGTTTTACAGGGAAATGTTGTTGTTGGTTTTATCATATTCCTCATTATCGTTCTGGTAAACTTCCTGGTTATTACAAAGGGAACGGAACGTGTATCAGAAGTTGCGGCCAGGTTTACCTTAGACGCCATGCCTGGTAAACAGATGGCCATTGATGCGGATTTAAGCTCCGGTCTGATCAATGAGCAGGAAGCAAAGCTGAGACGGTATAAGGTACAGAAGGAAGCAGATTTCTACGGGGCCATGGATGGTGCCACGAAGTTTGTAAAGGGAGATGCTATCATGTCCCTGATCACCACTGCCATTAACTTTATTGGCGGTGCCATTATCGGCATGGTGCAATCAAATCTGGAGTTTGGACAGGTGATGTCCATTTATTCCATAGCCACGGTGGGTGATGGACTTGTTTCCCAGGTCCCGGCTCTTCTGATCGCTACGGCCACCGGTATGGTGGTAACCAGAGCCGTATCGGAAGGTACATTAAATGACGACGTATCCAGTCAGTTCATGGCTCAGCCCAGGGCGATTATGCTTACTGGTTTTGTTATGATCGTATTAATGCTGGTACCTGGAATGCCTAAGATTCAGTTGGCGGTTATGGCAGCGGTGCTTATTATAGCTGGTTATCAGTTAGGACATAAGGTTCGGCAGTCAGCCTCCGGCCTTCCGGAAACGGCGTTAGCTATGGCAGCGCCCGAAGAAGCGGCACAGGGTGCTTCCGACGAAGAGTCCTACTACCGGGATGTGAACAATGTTTACGCTCTTATAAACGTTGAACCTATTGAGATGGAATTTGGCTATAGTCTGATCCCGCTGATCGACGAGAGCAGTGGTGGAAAGATGATCAACCGGATTGTTATTTTCAGAAGACAGTATGCACAGGATATGGGACTTGTCATTCCTTCCGTCAGGCTTAGAGACAGTTCCAGTTTAAACACCAATCAGTATGTTATAAAGATCAGAGGGGAAGAAGTGTCCAGGGGAGAAATTTTAGTGGATTATTATCTGGCATTGGAACCTCCCGCTCTTTCTGGTGAAGTTGATGGAATTGAAACCGTGGAGCCGGCTTATGGAATTCCCAGTAAATGGATCAGGCCTGAAAACAAAGAAATGGCGGAAATTTACGGCTATACCGTTATTGATCCACTTTCTGTTATGCTGACTCATTTATCAGAGACCATCAGGCAGCACGCTTATGAACTGTTAGGGCGGCAGGAAGTTATGCAGTTGCTGGAAAATGTGAAGAAACATTCTCCGGAGCTGGTGGACGAACTATTCCCGAACCAGTTTACATATGGCAGCATTCAGAAAATTCTCATTAACCTTTTGAAGGAAGGGGTTCCAGTGAAGGACATGGAAACGATTCTGGCAACCATAGCAGATTCTCTTCCGACCACCAGGGATATGGATGTGATTACAGAGAACATCAGAATTGCATTAAAGAGGACCATAACCAGAATGTTCTGCGAAGGAGGACAGATGAAGGTACTCACCCTGGATGCAGAGCTGGAGAAAAACATTATAGGCAGTATGGCAAAAGGAGAACAGGGCATCTATCTGGCCCTCAGCCCGGATGTCATGCAGTCTGTGATTGGACAGGTGGGAGAGAAGATGAAGAAATTTGCGGATTTAGAGCAGAAGCCAGTGATACTCACAAGCCAGGTTGTAAGGCTCTATTTCTACCGATTGATCGAGCAGTTTTATCCCAATGCCTATGTCCTTTCCTTTAATGAGATTGCAAACAATATTCAGATTCAGGCAATCGGGAATATTACCCTTTGACCGGATTTTGTTACAGAAAGGCAGTGTTAGTCGGAATGGAACAGGATTTAAGCCAATATACCAATGAAGATTTATTAATTAAATACAAACGAACAAAAGACATCAGGGTCAAACATGAACTTGTGATGCGGTATATAAACATGGTCAGGAACATATCACTCCAGATGAGGGACGTATATTTAAGCTTTGCTCAGGTGGAGGATATTGTCAATGAAGGCGTATTAACGATTATGAACGGGATCGAAAAGTTTGATCCGGAATTAAATGTAAAGTTTGAAACTTATATTTCCAAGCGGATTCGTGGGATGGTTATCGATATGGCGAGAAAGCAGGACTGGATTCCCAGAAGCGTAAGAAAAAATGCTAAGATCATGGACAATGCGGTCATAGAATTGTGTAACCGTCTGGGGCGTTTTCCTACTTCAAAGGAAACGGCGGATTATATGGACATCACCATGGAAAAATATCAGGAAACTCTGGGTAAGACAAATGTTTACAGCATCATTTCCCTGGACATGGTCCTGGAGGCGGGAAGTGAAGAGAAAAAGTCAATGCAGCTTCCGTCGATGAACGAACATGACCAGCCTGAAAATCATTATCTCCAGAGGGAATTTAAGGAAATTTTGGTTTCTGCCATAAATGATTTAAAAGAAAATGAACAAAAGGTTATATCATTGTACTATATGGACGAATTAAATATGAGGGAGATTGCACAGATCATGAAAGTCAGTGAGCCAAGGATCTCCCAGATTCATTCCAATGCGCTTCAAAAGCTCAGATTGAATCTGACTAATTTCATAAATGAGTAGTAGGAAGGGAGAATAGAAATGTTTCAAGGATTCTACAATCTGGCATCAGGAATGCTGTATCAGACCAGGAACTTAAATGTAATCGGAAATAATATGGTCAATAGTGCAACACCGGGGTTTAAGCCTGACCGCATGGTCAGCACCACGTTTCGGGATGAAATGCTTTACCGGAGCGGAAATCGTGACAAAAGCAATCCTGTTCAGATTGGGTCCGTATCAATGATACGTGCTTCCAGAAGCACAGTGACCAGCCATAATCAGGGGGCGGTGGAGGAAACCGGAGGAAACCTGGATTTTGCTTTAACAAAACCAGGATTCTTTGCCATTGAGGATTCCGCAGGAAATCAGGTTTATACCAGAAACGGGTCTTTTACGATAGATGAAGAAGGATATCTTACCTCACCTTCCCGGGGCAGGGTGCTAGGGGAAGATGGAACCCCCATTGAGCTTCCTTCTGACCATATTACAGTGGATCCGTTAGGTAATATTTACGAAATGCCCATAAAAGGACTGAAAAACGGAGAGGACGATGGGAATACAGAGGAACAGGAACCAGTCCTCTTAGGAAAAATCCGCGTTGTGGACTTTGATGATTACTCTCAGCTTGTAAAGGGAGATAACGGCGTCTTTACCACGGCAGCTGCCGGGAATGGGGTGGATGGAGGAATCCAGTGGAAGTCACTGGAACGGTCCAATATTGACCCTATTGATGAGATGACTCAGATGATCACCAGCCAAAGGGCAACTCAAAGTGCTGCCCAGGTACTTCGGATATATGACCAGCTCATGGGCAAGGTATCCACTGAGATAGGAAGAGTATAAGGGGGAATAGCAGATGAACCAGTCTTTTTATATTGGAGCTTTGGGAGCCTTAAATCAGCAGACAAAGCTTAATGTGGTATCAAATAATATAGCTAATGTAAATACAACAGGCTTTAAACCTCAATACAGTGTGTTTTCGGATCTGATTTATGCCCAGACAAGGAGTTCTCAGGGCGGCAGTGCGGCGCAGACTGGCAGCGGTACCAGGGTAGACTTATTAAAGTCCGATATGACCGAAATGCCTTATAAAGAAACGGGACTTGAGAACGATCATGCCATAGAGGGAGAAGGCTTTTTCATGTTAAAGGACCCGGTTACAGGGGCCATTACCTACTCCAGGGACGGTCACTTTCAGCTTTCCATGATGGAAGACAATTATTACCTGGTAAATTCTTCGGGAAAGAGAGTCTTAAACATGGACCAGCAGGAAATTACCTATCCCGTTAAACCGGCTGTTTATCCTGGATCCGAAGAGGAAATCGAAGAAGAGGAAGAAGAACTGGAAGAAGATGAGCATGATCCAAAAGCCATAGGTGTGTATACCTTTGCAAGAAGAGACGGAATTTCCGACATAGGAAATAATGAATATACGGTAACAGAAAAAAATGGAGCTCCCATTCTGCTTGAAAATGCAAAAGTGATCAAAGGTGCCGAGGAGGTGTCCGGTACAGACTTTGCCCAGGAAATGACCAGGATGATGGAGGCGCAGAGAGCTTATTCTTATTCACTTAAAATGGTGCAGACCTCCGATGAAATTGAAACAACCATAAATTCTATTCGGCAATAGGATAGCTTATCAGGAAGGAGGGTGATATCATGAAGATAACACGTTACGATGAAATGAGTGGATTAGGACTGGACTTAATCCGGGAGATAGGCAGCATAGGCACAGGAAATTCAGCCACAGCGCTTTCCTCCATGCTGGGAAAGACCGTGCGCATGACTCTTCCGGATGTACAGATTCTCGATTATAACGATGCCATAAAGTTCTTGGGTGACCCGGAAGAAATTGTGGCGGCTATATTGGTAAAGATGTCAGGAGAGATCAACGGACTAATGTTGTTTGTTCTGAAGCTGGATTTTATCAACCAGGTCTTATCCAGCCTTATGAAGGAGGAAATTGAAGACTATTACCAGTTAAATGTATTGGAAACCTCTGCACTTGAAGAGGTGGGAAATATTATCATATCTTCTTACGTCAATGCCATCTCCTCCCTCAGTGACGTCTCCATTAGTTTGTCTGTTCCTGATACAGCGATCAATATGCTGGGCGGGATATTAAGCGTGCCCATGGTGGAGTTTGGCTATCAGACGGATAAAATGATGATGATCAGCGGTCAGTTTATCATAGGGGGCAAGGTGCTCCACAGTGATCTTTTAATGATGCCGGAGATTCAGTCATTGAACTTTTTAATGGAAAAGCTGGGGATAATCAATGGATAAAAATCTGACGGTTGGAATCGCAGACATGAAGTTTGCCAGGCAGGAGGGAATTTTAATCACGTATGCCCTTGGTTCCTGCATTGGGATTAGTTTGTATGACCCAATGATTAAGCTGGGAGCTTTGGTACATATTATGCTTCCCGAGGTATTCGGTTCAGGTGATGGGAATATATTTAAGTACGCAGATACCGGACTGGCTGAAACGCTGCGTAAGATAGAGATCATGGGAGCGAGAAAGCCCAGATTGATTGCTAAGATTGCCGGAGGAGCCAAGATGTTTGAATTACAGGGAAACAGTACTCTTGGTAATATCGGCGCCCGTAATATTATCAGCGTGAAACAGATTCTCCGCTCAGAGGGAATCCGCCTTGCGGCTGAGGATGTGGGAGAAAACTACGCACGGACCATGACCTTTGATGTCAGTACGGGAGGAGTCAGAATAAGGACTTACGGCAGAGCGGAAATTGATTTGTAAACATTATGAACCGGAGGAATTATGCCGATATTTTATTAGGCAGATGTTTTTGCCGGATTATATTGAGATAAAGGAGAAGAAGTATGGCAGAAACAGAGATTTTGTTAGAGTCAGGTACCAATGAGATCGAAATAATGGAATTTACCATTTACGGTGAATTGTATGGCATTAACGTAGCAAAAGTACGTGAAATCATGATGTCAGATAAAGTAAAGCCCATTCCTCATGCTCACCCTTCTGTGGAGGGAATATTCAAGCCCAGAGATATCCTTCTCACTGTAATTGACCTTCCTCACTATCTGACAGGAAGCAAAACAGAGCAGCAGCCGAAAGATTTATTCATTATTACAAACTTTAATAAGCTGCACATTGCGTTCCGTGTTCACAGCGTGGTGGGAATCAGCCGCATTTCATGGAAGGATATACAGAAGCCGGACAATACCATCAGCCGGGGGGAGGAAGGAGTGGCAACAGGCATTGCCCAGTGCGGGGAGGATTTGGTAACAATCCTGGATTTCGAAAAAATCGTAGCGGAAATTGCCCCGGAAACAGGGATTCAGTTAAATGAGATTAACAAATTTGAAGACAGGGAAAAAAATGGAAGCCCCATTCTGATTGCAGAGGATTCCATATTGTTAACCAGGATGATAGAAGCCTCGCTTAGGAAGGCGGGCTACCATAACCTGACTTTTAAGAATAACGGACAGGAAGCATGGGACTACTTAAATCAGATCCGGAATGATTCGGACTTTGCTAATAAAATAAGCCTGATTATTACAGATATTGAAATGCCGGAAATGGATGGTCACCACCTGACAAAGCTGGTGAAGGATGATAAAGCGTTACAGCACATTCCGATTGTTATTTTTTCTTCAATGATCAATCAGGAATTAATGATCAAAGGAAAGCAGCTGGGCGCAGATGAGCAGTTATCCAAACCGGAAATCGGCCATCTGGTGGAAGTGATTGACCATTTGCTTCAAAGGAGGTAAAACAATGGATAGATATGTCACCCGGCAGCCTATTAAGGCACTTAAGGAGGACAGGATCATTGGCTACGAGGTGCTCTTTCAGAAAGATTATGACGCCCTCTATAATAGTACCGATGTAGCGGCGGCAGATACCATAGCAGGCTTTCTTATGCAGAACACGGAAAGGATTTTTCAGGATAAACTTACGTTTGTAACATTTACTCCTTCTTTATTGTTCCGGAATATGCCGAAAATTTTTGATAAGGATAAATTAATTATTCAAATTGAAGATCATGTGATGATCCATCCCTTATCTCCTGCTATCATCAAAAGATACCGCACGGAAGGTTATATATTTGCAATCAATGATTTCCAGTTTTCTCCTAAGTATTTTACCATGCTGGATTATGTTACCTACATAAAAGTGGATATCAGCAATAAGCACGAAGGAAGAGAGCGGGTTTCCTTAAATAATCTTATCAACACCATGAAAGGTTTTGATAAGAAATGCATCGCAACCGGTGTTAATACCAAAGAGGACTATGAGCTTGCCATGGAAGTCGGTGCTGACTATGCGGAAGGCAGTTATGTCGCGGAAGCTATGGCCAAAAAAGTAAAACGGATGGAATTCCTGGAAGGGAACTTCTTCCAGCTTGTTGTGGAAGTATCGAAAGACGAACCGGATATTGATCAGATCGAAAAGGTTATAAGCCATGACGCTGCATTAAGTTACGCTCTACTTAAAATTGTAAATTCTGCTTATTTTGCTCTGCGCAGACGAGTGTCCTCCATCCGCCAGGCTCTGGTTACCATGGGGATCAGTCAGTTGAAGCAATGGGTATATCTTTTAAGTTTTAACAATGATTTTGAAAGTGATGAGTCCCGTGAGGCTATGCTTAAGCTGTCCTTTCTTCGGGCTAATTACGCGATGGTCCTTTCTGACCATATCAAGGATCTGCCAATTATCCGATCAGAGGTTTATATGATGGGAATGTTCTCTACCTTGCAGTACATGATTGATGCGCCATTGGAAGAAATACTGGAAGAAGTACCTGTGGCACAGGAGATCAAGGATGCATTGCTTAAGCAGGAAGGAATATGCGGATCGCTCTATAAACTCATACTTAGCTATGAAAATGCAGACTGGAAAGCTGTAAAATCTCTATCAAATGAATTAGGTATCCCTTCTTCTCTTCTGGCACAAACCTACATGGATTGTGTAGAAACGGTAAATGAGATATGGGAAGGGGTTGTAAGCAACGCTGACAGGGAAACAGAGAACATAATAAAAGAAGCCCACACCTAATGGTGTGGGTTTTCTTTTACAGCAGAACAAGCTTTGGTCAATTCTACAACTACTTGCTGAGAAAATCGGGTGGAATAAAAGTTTAAAAGAGGAGAAACGGTGGTATTCTCTGCGACTATGTATTTGGGAGGCAGATGGGACAGTGCCAGGGCTGTGACATCTGCGGTGCACCGATCACAGTTGCAAACATCGAATTTATCCATGTATTCTGATACCGCATTCTTTACGATGTATTCCATAACATTGAGATATTGAAATGATGGAATCGATATTTCCGGAGCATCAGGCTCTGTTTCCTGGTAAAGAGGAGGAGTCTCCGGTTCAGGAGCATCTTCCACCCCTTCGGCTTCCTCTAACTGCTCCCTGATCAATTCTGCCACCGGGTCGGGGGCTGAAGAAGACATGTCTATAATGGAAATAGGAGTAGGAGGAGAAGTCGGCTGATTTGAATCCGTAAGTTCCCTGATTTTTTCCGTGGAATCGGAGGTTTGCCGGGCTGCAAGATTTTCCCTGGCAGCCTCTTCTTTAGAGGATTCAGCCTCTTCTCCTGCTAACAGATTCATTACATGAGCTGTTTTACTGCTTTTTCTGGCCATAATTAAAACTCCCTTCGGGTAATTAATTTTTACGTTGTTTAATCAATTCCAGAACCTCGGAAATCAATTCCTTGTAGTCCTGAGCCGGATTGGATCTTGGGGCATAATCCAGTAGATTCTCTCCCTGGGCAGGGGCTTCCGCCACACAGACACTGGATCGAATATGGGTATTAAATACCGTAGAGTTGATCTGCAGTGCGATTTTCTGAGCCATTTCCTTTACTTCTTTGGAAAGGAGGGTTCTGGGATTATATTTGTTAAGCAATATTCCAAGGACCACCAGATCCGGATTGACGGAGGAACGGACGGTATTGATGGTATCTTTAATCTGGGAAACACCCAAAAGGCTTAGGATCTCCGGAACCATGGGGATGATCAGATAGTCAGCAGCTGCATATGCATTTACAGTGAGAATATTTAATGCAGGAGGAGTATCGATAATGATGTAATCGTAATATCCGGCCACAGTAGAGAGAATATTTTTCAGAATACATTCCCGCTGCTTTCCGGTAAACTCCAGTTCAGCCCCGCTTAACAGGATATTGGAGGCGATTACATCGCAGCGTTTTGTAGACTGAATGGCCTCCTGCAGGGAAGCGGTACCTTTTAAAACTTCGTAAATGGTTGCGCCGGATTCGATCTGCAGACCAAGGCTGAAGCCTAAGTTGCCTTGAGGGTCTAGATCCACCGCTAAAACTCTTTTATTATTCATGGCAAGACCGCAGGCAAGAGCACAGGAAGTGGTTGTTTTGCCTACGCCGCCTTTTTGATTTGTAATTGCAATGACTGTTGACAACTTCTATTCCTCCAATCGTAAATTAAAATAAAACTATTATCTTTAGTATACAATATGTCGATAAATAAGTATAGTAAAAACAAGAAAAAAGCAGAATTTTGGAGAATCAGATGATGTGTGTATTTAGAAAGGAGCTTCATTATGGCATCAGTATATAATAGTGTGACAAATAGCAGCTATTCTTCTTCTGTCCGCGGTTTCGGCGGCCTTGCCAGCGGCTTAGACCGGGATAGTCTGATTGAAGGAATGACCGCAGGTACAAGGGCGAAGATTGCGAAGCAGCAAAAGAGTAAACAGACCTTTCTGTGGAAACAGGACGCTTACCGCTCTATCAGTACGAAGCTGATTGAGTTTTCAAAAAAATATACATCCTATACAAATACGGAAACAAATCTTTCCAGCGCCTCTTTCTGGGCAAAAAGCAGTGTTACGCCATTAGGAACTAACAGCAAATATGTCCAGGTATCTGGAAGTCCTTCCAGTTCAAGTGCTGTTTCCATTGTAGGTGTGAAACAGTTGGCCCAGAATGCTTCTGTGGTTTCCAGCGATTATGTCACCGACGGAACGTTAAGTACAGGAGAGATTGATTTAAATGAAATCAAGACAGTCAGCACCCTGGAAGGGGAGAGCTTAAAGTTTCAGATTGGAAACAAGACGTTTAATGTTCCGTTAAGAAGCGGTACCGATCAGGATGGGAATCCATATAATTTTTCCAATGGAACGCAAACAGTGAAGTCCATCACAAAAGCATTGGAAGGAGTATCCATAGGAGGAGGCAAGACTCTGGCTGATATGATTGAGGTAACGGCGGATCCTGCTGGCTCCATAAATGATCCAGTGGGAACGCCATTTAAGCTGGATTTCAAATCAAAGGATACTGCAGGAAATGATATTCGTCTGGCAGGAGGAAGCGAGGGAGCATTGAAAGCCCTTGGCGTAGACAGTGGGGAAGCCTTTGCGGAACTTGGAGAACAGGGGAAGACGGTTATAACAGCCAGCGGAATGTCAGATGAATTAACGACGAATCAGAATCTTTTTAAACCTCTGACCTTTCAGGAGCAGGTTGATGGTAAAAAAATGTCCTTTACATATAATGGTGTTACAAAATCCATAATGCTTTCCTATAAGGCCGGAGATAGTTTGGATGATTTTGCAAATGATATTGAGAAAAAGCTTGCAAAAGAATTTGGAACAGGAAGAATTGACGTGAGAGCCGTAGATGTGACAGGGGATAAAGGGAAACTCCAGTTCACTACACAAAACCCGGATGGAACGAATGACAGATCTTCAGATCTGGCAATCTCCTTTGCCGATGCAGGAGTGATGGGAAAGGATGGGGCTTTAAATGTAGCAGAAGGGGAATCTAACCGACTCAGTATGAATGCAACTTTTTTAGAATCTGGGTTAAATGCAGATTCTTCGAAGTCGGAAACGGACCCATTGAACATCACCATCAATGGCGTGGATATCAAAGGGCTGACTTATGGAAGCAGTATCAATGATATTATCAAAAAGATCAATTCCTCCGATGCCGGTGTAACTGTGAGCTATCTTAGAAATGCGGACAGGTTTTCCATTGTATCTAAGGAGGAAGGGGCATCCGGAAAGATTGAATTTAATGCAACAACTACAGATGGCCAGAATACGGATAATGTGAAGCTGTTCGGATCCTTAGCCGGTACCCAGGATCCTAATACAGGAGTGGTAACTCCTCCCGCTGCAGTTGAAGGTAAAGATGCCGTTATTTACGTGAAATACGGGGATGCTTCGGCTCCGGTTGAATTGACCAGGGGAAGCAATTCCTTTAACCTGGATGGCTTAAATGTTACGGTCAGCGGAACCTTTAATGAGACAGGCGTATACGATAAAGAGCAGGAAGTCACCTTTAATGCCAAAACTGATACGGATAAGATCGTAAAAGTTATTTCTGATATGATCAAAGACTATAACGAAATCATTAAACAGGTAAATGAGCAAGTTTCAACAAAGCCAAACCGAAAATATGAGCCTTTGACGGACCAACAGAAGGAAAAGATGAAGGATTCCCAGATTGAAAAATGGGAAGAGGAAGCCAAAAAAGGTCTCCTTTTTAATGATCCTGAGCTGAGAAGCCTTTCTGACAGCCTGCGTTTTGTATTTTCGGCTGGTTCCGAGGATCAAAGGAAGCTGGCATCCTTTGGAATTACCACAAGCAAAGATTACTCAGAGCAGGGAAGCCTTGTACTTGACGAGACAAAGTTTCGAGCAGCTTTAGAAAATTCTGCTGAAGATCTAAAAGATCTCTTTACCAAGAAAGCGGATAAGACGACAGGAGAAACAGACGGCTTTATGTCCCGTCTAACTACCATAACCGATAACTATGCCTCTACAAAAGGAGCAGTCAAGGGCAGCCTGATTGAAAAGGCTGGTTCCACCTATGCTCCCACCAGCATATTGTCCAATACTATTAAAAAATCGATTGACGGAATCGATAGTATTATTGAACGCCTTCAGTCACAGCTGAAAACAGAGACAGACCGGTATATAAAGCAGTTTACTTCCTTAGAGACATTGATTTCACAGATGAACTCTCAAAGCAGTTGGCTGAGTTCAGTCGGTGGTCAATAAAGAATGGCGGTGCATAATATGAATGCAAATGGTTATCAGAATTACAAAGCCCAGGCGGTAAATACCATGACTCCCGGAGAAATGCTTGGTCTCCTGTATGATGAGTTGTTAAAGCGTCTGACTAGAGCGGAACTTGCCCTGGAAAAAAAAGATTATGCGCTTTTTGACCAGTCCATGCAGCGTTCCAATGACATTGTCAATTATTTAAAAAATACCCTGGATCATAAATATGAAATAAGCTCCGAGCTGAATCGGCTGTATGACTTCTTTCTTTATGAGTTCAGCCGGATTAGCGCCGGGAGAAATTCAAAGGTAATCGCAGAAGTCAGACCCTTGATTGTGGAATTGAGAGATGCCTTCAAAGAGGCTCAGCGGTTAAGCAGTTAAAAATGATGCCGGAGGGATAATTTCTCTCCGGCTATTTAATATTCAATTATGGGAATAAGAGAGGATGAATATGGAAGATTCCATGCTGGTTGAAATTCTTAAAGAGATGCAGAAGAAATATATGTTTATTGTTGAAATTGAGCGCATTACCCGGGAGATGGGAGATGCACTATCCCGGAATGACAGGGAATCCGTACAAATGTTGTTGGGAATGCGCCAGGATGAAATGAACAAAGCGGATGGATGTATCAGGAACATAGAATGCCTGTTATCTGCCCTTCAACCGGAAGAGGGCAGTCTGGTGAGAGAGTGGCTTAATGGCAGCGAAAACAGGAAGCCTGACAGTCCTATGGCTGATAGACTGGTGGAGAAAGGAAAGAGTATCAAACTCGCACTAAACCGGACCATTGAAGTGGACCGCCACATAAGCATGCGATTATCAGGAAAGGACTCTTTCTATCAATAATAATCAGGGAAGTCGGATTGCTTAACCCGGAGGGCCGATCATCCAAAGGGGTCCTCCGTTTGAAGCATGGTAGTTTAATTCTTTCAATATTAGAGAGGGATCCCAGTCTATTTGAGAATTATCGTATTGATTTGCATCAGCAATTTTTATCATTCCTTCTTCGGTAAAACGGGTAAGAATAATAAAATGACCATTTTGAGTAAAATGCCCCTTTTTCATAAGCGCTACGACCAAATGACCGGAATTTAATGCATCCGCCAACCCCTGGACCGTATAATTTTTAACGGGTTCAGCGGTCAGACCATAGGCCAGGGCGCTGTCTAGTATCAGTCGGTGATAAGAACCCTGACCGGGTGCCCAGGACTTGTTTGCTGCCGCCCACGCAGCCATATCAGGAGGAAGCACCTGATTGCCGGTAAGGCTTGTGACAACCATAGCCATGACCGTGGGACCGCAGCCATAGGTGGTAAGAGGATCCTTTCCTCCATATAGAAAGCTGCCCCATCTTGCATCAGACTGGTTATAGTAGGTAAGAGGCCCACATACGCTATCCAGCATGAGATCATATCTCCCCTCCTGAGGAAAGTCTGCAGTTGGCACTTCAGGGGTTACATTTTGAGAATAATCTGCATTAACTGATTGTTCTTCCTGGATCACCTGATCAAAGGAAGATGGAGAGGCCATAAAAGGAATTACACTCAGAAACAGGGTTCGGAACAGGATATATTGGATGGTATTCAACACATTCACCTTTTCTACAATAATAGTTATTTCTATGTTATTTATCGAACTACTGTCTGATAAAGTTAAGATTGCTGTAAAAAAACCGATATATAATATGTAAGGTGTTATATTTCAGCGATAAAAATATGCTGACAGCAGGGAAACGTATATTGATTAAAGGTGGAATCGTGAATGAGTAAAGGATACGAAGAACGGTATTTAATGACATTGCTGTCATCAGTGATAAATCAGAAGGAATCACCGGCACCGCTGAGGTACATAAATTGGGAGAAGATGTTTCGAATTGCTGATTATCATCGTGTAGCGCATGTTGTTTATTATGGAATTATGGGATTAGATGAAGAGATTCCTCAGTCCGTCCGTCAGCGTTTTTTTGGTAAATATTTAGAATCCGTTCATCGGGTTGAACGTTTACGTTCAACAGAAAGGCAGGTACAGACCCTTCTGGAAAGGAACGGGATAAACTGCTTTTTTTTAAATTATTCTGATTTTGTTAAATGTTATCCCATTGAAGAAATGTGCTGCAGGGAATTTATCGAGATCGGTACAGAAAAGAAGTATGCTCAGGTCATCAAAACACTTCTTTGGGACGCGGACTTTGAAGAACGATATACGGAAAAACGAGGCGAACTTTACTATCGGGTTCCAGGGAACAAGGTTTTGTGTTTCAATCAAGCCATGTTTTTCAGCAAGTCCATGCAGAAGTTTTATATCAATTTGGTTCGTTCTCTGCCAAATAAAAAGGGGTTGAACCATGTCCGGGAGATGAATGCCAGTGAGATGTATTTATTCCTCATGTGCAGGCTGACGGATTCTTATGCCAGAGGGGATATCAGCCTGAGCCAGATTATGGATTTTTGGGCATTTTATAAAACTCATGGGGAATTCTTTTTATGGCCTTATATTTACGAACGTTTGAAGGAACTTAAAATAGAGGAATTTGCGGAGCGTCTGGAATATCTTATCCTCCGCTGGTTTGGCACTGGAGCGGGAATTGAAAATGTGGAGATATACGATAACATGGAATCTTACATCTTCAGCAAAGGAACGGAAGGGCGTGAAGTCAGTGAGAAGTTCCTGCCCCTCATCAAAACGGTAGCTGATTGTTACTCCAGGGATAGGAAAAAAGAAGAATTCAGAAGGCTGGTAGCGTGGCTGTTTCCGGATCGGGAATATATGGAAACCATATATCCCATATTAGAAAAAATGGGAGCATTTCTTCCTGTTTTTTGGCTGATCCGTCTTGAAAGATATTTTAGAAGGCTGGTTGTCAGTAGAATAGAAGAAAGATTCCGGATCTCTAAAAAGACGCTTTTTCGGTTTATCTGGAAAAGATATAAGGGAGTAATAGAGGAAGTGATAGAAGAAAAAGAAGAGGTTGAGGAAAAAGAAGAGGTTGAGGAAAAAGAAGAGATAAAAGAAGAGATAAAAGAAAAAGAGCAAAAAGAGTTAGTACAAAGAAGAAATAAAAAGCATAATGAACATAAAGAGCAAGATGAATATAAATTGTTAGAAGAACATAAAGAACATAAAGAACATAAAGAACATATAGAGCATAATGAAGAAAAAACAGCGGAAATACCGAAATAAAATCAGGTATTTCCGCTGTTTTTTGACTGGCTCATCAAATCCTTGATTTTGGAAATTGAGCTTTCGTTTAGTTGGGAGGAAGCGGCCTCCTGATTGGCTGAGGCAGCTTCCAATAATTCGGTTCGAAGAATTGAAATTTCTTTTGGTGCATCGATGGCTAGTTTTACCCAGTCATTTCCAGTTTCCAGAATTGTAATAGTGATATTATCACCGATTGTTAGAGACTGGTTATTTTTTCTTTGAAGAATCAGCATACGAATCCCCTTTTTTTATAAAATCCTTAAGCGGGTGACGGAAGCGGTAAAGAGGATTATCTAAAATTATCTGTCTGGCTTCCCGGGTTTCTGTATTAACAGCAATAGGAGCCTTTAAATTTACCGTGCTGTCCTCCATGGGGTCATGGATTACACTGATAACATAATATGAAACCTTATCTTCACTGTCTGCAGTCTTTAACAGCATCTGATCGTCCTGAGATAATTCTGGTTCGTATTTCTCATAAAACTGGAATGGATTCATGAGAATAAAGGAAACGCTTAAATCATCTACGGACTGCAGGCAGATCAATGCATCACTGTTCTCCTGAAAGGCCAGAGGAACATAATTTTTTAAGTCAGTAAAACCAAACAACCCGTCAGAAAAATGTATGAATTCTTTTTCTGAACAGGAAATCTTGCCAAAATATTGAGTATTGATTTCCATAATTACCTCCAGAGTACAGGGTTAAGCGAGAATATCTACCGGAGTATGATTGAAGTAACTGGCCGCGCTGGGCGGAACATAAAGGGGCTTGCCGATATATTCAATATTCACGTCAGGCATTTGAGTGATTGATAACTCAACATTTCCGGGTATAAATTCAAAATTTCCATTTGCCACCTTTATGTCAAAGCTTAATTTATCCATTTGATATTGCATGGATAAATCCGGATCAGACCATTCGATATCAGGGCCCGTAGTAGGAAGAAAACGTAAACCGAATTCTCCAGTAGGCTGTTGGGCACGCTGACTGAATATCTGATCGAGTGTGATTTTAGGGTCTAACAACATGGCACCTTCCTTTGCATATGTAGCAGTAGCCTCCAGAGCGGCGGACTTACCCTTGGCAGCGGCTTGGCGCACGCTTTCCATTGTGGTAGGGCAGACTGAATTACGTGCATCGTACGTATCCAGATGTAATTTAATGGGGCGATTTTTTATGGTCAGGCCGCCCTTGATTCTGTCGGTTATCAGTTGTGATCTAGAACTGGAATATTCCAGTTTTGCTCTATGGATCTTCAGTTCGTATTCCATGGGTATGGTAGTAATCTTTAGCAATGCTTCCATTATAACACACCTCCATCAATATTACTTCATGAAATCAATAAAAGATGGAGATAAGATACTGGTTCCTACCTTAAGGGCGGCATTGTACGCGTACTGATTCCACATATAATCGGTAATAGCAGCAGCAGGGTCCATTCCTTCCACCTTTAACATCTGTTCTTGCAGAGAAATATCGTTATTTTCAAGCCGGTCCTTTGTAGTAGTTAAAAATTCTGATTTAACGCCCAGATTTGTAACCTCATTTAATACGTTGGTTCCTAAATCTTTAAACTTGTTCATAAGTTTTCCATAAGCCTCTGTATCAAAATCATCTGCCTCCAGGGCATCAGCCAGCTGTCCGGCTAATAAAATGACATTATCGCTCATCCCGTCCGCGTCTTTTCCAAATCCAGTGGCTTTTATGCCGGGAAGTGATATGTTAAATGCACTGGAGGGTACGACACGGTCGACGCCGTCGAGAGAAAGGCCCATCCCTAAGTCAACATAAAGAGTTTCATTGGACAATCTAGAGAGATCTTTATAATCTTGGCTGCCGAGTGCGGCATCCACATTAATGCCTCGGTATGTAAGGCTTTTCCCATCCTCTGATAACACAAAGGGCGGATTCTTTCCGTCTGAACCTGCAAATAAAAATGTGTCCTCGTAGGTGGAGTTAAGGCTTAAGGCCATGGATTTTTGAAACTGGCGAATGGCAGCGGCATAGGTCGCCCGTGTTTCAGGCGTCTGCTTGTCACCGCTCATAGCCTGTATGTTGTAATCAGAACTAATGGTTTTCATCGCATTCGATATCTGCATAAGGGCATCTTCCTGTCCATCCTGACGGGATTGGACGTCCGATAAGGTGTTTAAGTTATCCAGATTCTTGTAATATTTGCGGTGAAGCTGAGATGCGCGGGCTGCAGATGCAGGATCCTCTGCAACTCGGTTAAAGCTCCGCTGAGTCATAACATGGTCTCTGGATTTATTTAAATTGGCTATTGAAGCCGCAAGATTGCTTTTGTAATTCCGTATAATCGCATTAGTTGAAATTCTCATTAGAAACCTCCTATCTTCCTACGATGCCGGTACTGTTTATTAATGTGTTCAGTGCTTCGTCCAGGGTTGTCATTAGACGGGCAGCAGCTGAAAAGGATCTTTGGTACTGCATCAGATTAATTCCTTCGTCATCTAAGGAGACACCAGATACGGCATCCTTGCTGTCTGCAGTCTGTTGAAGCACAGATAAATGGTTATCAAGAATTGCCTGATTGGCGGAACTGTCAATACCCTGAGTGTTTTCCAGGTTAGAGTAGCACTGGGAAAAGTTTCCGGTATAGTGGGTAATATATCCGTTCTGTGGGACCCCGTTGTTATCCATGTAGGTGTATTCATATTTGAAAACTCGCTCATCAGTCAGGGATTTCAACATTTTAATAATATTATCATTGGCAGTGGAACCAGCATCCTCTTGAGTGGAAGAGATGATGTGAATGGTGTTGTTCATCCAGTCATCAGATATTTTAATGTTGCTGGCAGTAAAGCGGTTGCTTCCATCGGAAGTCTGGAACAAATCAAAGTTTCTTACATTGACAGGGTTTGCTTTATAGCCAAGGGATATATCTTTCCCATCAGCGGCTTTGATACTATCAACATCCGATGTTATGCCATTGTCACTGCGCCATTCCAGCTTTCCGGAAACATAAGACCATTTGCCGTTTTCGCTGTTGCCATTCACCAGCATAGATAGGGAAGATGGCTCGGTATTCAATTTAGCAGTCAGATTGTTTAAACTATCTTCAAGAGTTGCTCCAATGGGAATTTCGCCTGTACCGCTGCCAAATGTATATGTTGTGCCATTGACCTTAATTGTTTCTCCTCTTAAGAAGTTTCCGGTTGCCTTGGAAAAATCCATGCTGAATACTGCTTCCCCAGTAGAAGTGTCCTTTGATGCTGTACCCATACCCGGCAGCTGAGTCACACCGGTATAAGGTTTTGTATTGACATTCAGCTCATTAAAGTTCTTTGCAAAACTCTGGACAAAAGCTTCAAAAGATCTTTCATAATATCCGATTCCTCTGTAATCTGTGGCAGGGTTGTCCATTTCTCCGGATTTATTTAATATATCAACAGTCCCTTTTAAAGTTCCCTCTTTCAAATAATTCGTAATATCCGTTTTCAAGGAGCTTGTATCCGAGCTGTTCTGGAAATTGCTGGCAGGAATCAATGATATGGAAACTGTTCCGTCAGGCTCCCCGTTGTATCCTTTGTTTCGTGTCATAGAAATTGAAGCGACATTTTCACCATGTTCTCCTGCCGTAAGAGGATAGGTTATTCCATCACTGCCTCGGAATTTTACAACTGGATATTCAAATTTAGCACCTGAGGCAACGACCACATCATTGTAAGTAACGGTGATGGGAAGGTAACCAGCAAGCTCATCGAATTTTTCATTTCTCTGATCCAAAAGTTCAAGAGCGGGATTTCCCTGTACCTGGCTCTTCCAGATGGCGTCGTTTAGCTCTCCGATATCAGAAAGAAGACTATTGATTGCAGGGATATCCGTATTTTCCAGGCCATTGATGGTTTCCTCACGGACACTTTTAAGGTCAGCTGCCTTTTGGTGTATGTAATTTACAATGACCTGGGTCCTGGAACGGACGATGCTGTCAAACTCGCTGTTATTTGCATTGGAGGACAGCTGATCAAGGCTGGAACTTAAATCGCTGAGAGCTTTTTTTAATGCATCCCGATCGGTCTCATCAAAAATATCGGCTAATTGATCTAAGGTGGCCTGTCTTGCATCAGCTGTTCCTACCTTGGCAATCTGATTCCGGAACTGAACATCCAGAAATGGATCTCTTATCTGGGAAATGCCGGTAATCTCAACACCGTAGCCTATTTTAGAACCAGGGCCGGTGCTTACGTGATCTGCGCCTCTTGTATTAAAACTTACCAGATCCACCCTCTGTCTGGTGTAGCCCTTTGTGTTAATATTTGCTATATTCTGTCCGGTTACATCAATGGCTCGCTGGCTGGCAGTCATAGCCAGCTGTGCAATGGTAAAGCCAGAGAAAGTAGAGCGTGTCATAATAATCCCTCCCATTTTGCATTGTCTGGAGCCATTTTCCCTTGAGAATTCCTAATGGCTTTGTCTATCATATGAAGATTAAGTTCAATCATGGTGCGTGCACCGTCACTTATTTCCTGAAACAGCCTGACCTGATAGGAGAGCCTGTCAAACAGTTCTTTTAGCTGGTTATGCTCCTCACCCTCAGGGACTTTTGAAAGAATCTGCTGAAAGGTATCCCCCTTCATTCCAAGCCGTTCCTGGCAATCCTCCCGTTTTTTATCAAGGCCTCTCAGCTTTAATATGGAGGCCTGTTCCTTGTTCATGCAATCTTCCACATAAGTGACCCGGTTTTTCTTAGCGGCTTCCAGTTTTATCTGTTCAACCTGTACCAGGTCCTGAAAAAGCTGGATCATATCCTCAATTACTGCGGTAAAATCATTCATGGAAATCTGCTCCTTTGTATAAAAGAATCCTTTCGGCGATCTTATTTGCATCCACCTGATAGGTTCCGTCCTCAATCTTCTGTCTTAAGAGGTCCAGCTTTTCTTCTGATGCGGTCTGCTTAATTTCTTTCATGAGGGCATTTTTAAGGGTCGAGATGAATTTAGAATCCATTGCTTCCTGTGGAGCGGAACGGATAGTAATTTCATCGTAATTGTTCTTACCGGATTCAGAAAGGCTGATTTCGCTCTGATCCTGGTTCTGCCGTGTCACGGAGGTATTATACAGCGTACCGTAATAGTTCTGAGAAATACGCATTTACTTACTCCTTTCTAAGAATTTTATAAGGAAGTTCGATTTGCCTGTCGGCTCATCGAACGGTTGATTTTCTAAATGACCTAAGTACCCTAGTGGGTATAATGGTTAAGATTCAGGCGGCACTCTTGTTTTTCGTTATTAAGAAAACCAAACCACGGAAATTTTTTTATTACACCTATAATATCGTCAGTTTTAAGAAAATATTAACTTCTGGAGCAGAATTTCTCAATTAAAGAGAACTTAAGTGCTTCATCAGGACGCCTGCTATATTTGCGCAGGACACCTGCCTGGTAACAGCTCCTATGTTGTAGGCTACCATTGGCATTCCGTAAACAACGCAGCTTTCTGCATCCTGCCCAATGGTAAAAGCCCCCTTTTTTTTCATATTAAGAAGTCCTTCGGCCCCGTCTCGCCCCATGCCGGTCATGATGATCCCCACGGAGGAGGCTCCGGCTGTGTCGGCTATGGACTGGAACAGAACGTCAACGGAAGGACGGTGTCCGCTTACTTTTTCACCGGGATAGCAGCTTACCGTGTAACGGCTTCCCATTTTAACTACCTTCATCTGTAAGTCACCGGGAGCGATCAGCACTTGCCCCCTTTCAATGGCATCTCCGCTTTGGGCTTCTTTCACATTCATGGAGCAAAGCCGGTTTAAACGGTCTGCATACATTTTGGTAAAGCCCTCCGGCATATGTTGTGTGACCACAATACCAGGCGTGTCTGCAGGAAGGTCTTTCAGCACCTGGAGAGTGGCTTCTGTTCCGCCTGTGGAAGCGCCTATGGCAATTATGGTATTAGAGGCATTCAAGGAGAAAGCCGTTTTTCCCATGGCGGACTTTCCTGTTTCTGTGAGAGCAGGGGGAGAAACCGGGACTTTAATGACTGCTCGGGAAGCAATAAAAATTTTGCTGATCAAGGTATTTAAGAATGTGCTGGCAGTATTACTGCTGGACATGTCTGGTTTTTTTACAAAGTCCACAGCGCCTGCGGAAAGGGCTTCAAACACGTTTAAATTAAGAGAAGAGACTAAAATGACTGGAACAGGATGTTTAGGAAGAAGTTTTTTTACAAATTCCATACCATTGATCATGGGCATTTCTACATCAAGCGTCACTACGTCTGGTTTAAGTAAAGGAATCTTTCGTTCTGCGTCAAATGCATCGACCGCATATCCGACCACTTCTATATTTGGATTTTGAGAGAGATTATCAATTAATACCTTGCGAAACAGCAGGGAATCATCTACTATGAAAACTCGGATTTTTTTGGCCATAATTTATTCCTCCTGTTATTTCTTCATATCTGCCCACGTTTTATTGGCAGAGCCCACACCGCAGTTGAACTGCAATCCAAAATCCGTGTAATATAAAATCCATCTACTGAAATGGAGAGACAGTAAATAGATTTTATATTACGCAGATCATTCTTTTCGGTAAGTAGCCGGCATTAAATACCGGTAAGGCGTTTTTTCTTTGTTGATTGTTTCGGAGTGTCCGATAAATAAGTATCCGCCTGGGGCAGTTGCATCATAGAATCGCTGAATCAGCCCGTCTTTTGTATTCTGATCAAAATAAATCATGACATTTCTGCAAAAAATAATATCAAATTTTAACCGGAACCGAATGGGGTCCATTAGATTAAAGGTCTGGAAAATAACATTTGATTTAATTGCCGGAGCTACGGAATATAATCCCTGCTCCGGGGATTTGACAAAGTATTTGGATCTCCATGCAGGAGATAAGTTCTTTAAGGATTCCTCATCATATACCGCTTCCTTTGCGGCCTTTAATGCATTTTGAGAAATATCTGTGGCAAGGACCCTGGTATCCCAGAGGGCGGCCTGGGACCCCAGAGTATCCTTGATAATCATGGAAATGGTATAAGGTTCTTCGCCGGATGAACATCCGGCGCTCCATATGCTTAAAACTTTATTCTTTTTTGTGCTTATAAGATAAGGAAGAACGGTATCACGAAAAAAATTAAAATGTGCCTCTTCCCGCATAAAGTAAGTGTAGTTGGTTGTAAGCTTGTTGAGCATTATTTCCAGATCAGCCTGATTCTTTGATGATAGAATGTGATCCACATAATCAGTGAAGGAAGTGTACCCCATGGAAATGATGGTGTTTGACAATCTTCCCATAATGAGCTGCATCTTTTTAGACAGGTCGATTCCGTAATTTTTCTTCATGAAATCCACCAGCCGTATGAAATCATGCTGCGAAATTGTTAACATAGAGTAGCCGTCCTTTATGAGTTATTGACTAAGGTCTCGCAGTCCAGAAGAAGGACAATGTGGTTATCTGAAACGGATATCATACCGCTGACCAGTTCTTCCCGGTTATTGGCCGGAACCGGAGAGATTCTGGAATAATCAATATCAAGAACCTGCTCCACAGAATCCACGATGATTCCAATATATACGGAATCCACATTAAGAACTATGATACAGCTTGAGTTGGTATATTCTATATCCGGTTTGCCAAGTCTTGACCGGATATCCATGATGGGAACGATCTGCCCTCTTAAGTTGATGATTCCCTTTACATATCCTGGCACCATGGGCATGGCCGTAATGGTATGGTTGGTGATGATTTCAATGATATAATTGGTGCTTACACCAAAAGTAAGGTTTTCTGTGCGGAAGGTTAAATAGCGTTCCGTGGTTTCTGTCCGAGCGGAAGTAAAAGCTTCGGATGTAGCTGTATTTTCTGCTGGCATTTGTATTCCTCCGATTTTCATTTGCTTGCCCATTCTTTCTGGGCATAAAGGTATACCTGAAATTATTTCAATTAATAATACTGATTTTGTGATGCGGCATACAGGTTTAAAACATCTAATATGATGCTGATACTGCCATCACCAAGTATGGTACAGCCGCTGATACCTGAATCCTTAATGTTAAAGCTGTTTAAGAATACTGGAAGAGGCTTTACAACAACCTGCTGTTCCCCTAAGAGCTCATCGACAAAGAGACAGTAAGATTTATCACCGGATTCCACCCAAACCAGAATTCCGTCTTCAATACTTGTAATTTCTGTTTCAATGTTATAAAGTCTGTGAATGCGTATGATGGGGTAGAACTGGTTCATGCACCTTACGATCTCATTGCCTTCCGTATCGTAGATCACTTCTTCATTCTTCACCTTAAAGGACTGGCGGATATTCGCAATGGGGATGGTAAAGACAGATTTTCCCACTGAGATCTCCATACCGTCCACAATGGCCATGGTGAGTGGGATTTTCAAAGTAGTGCACATTCCTTTGCCTAATTCACTGGAAATGCTTATGGTACCACCGATGTTCTCCACATTTTTCTTGACCACATCCATACCCACTCCACGTCCGGAAAATTCAGTGACAACCTCATTGGTAGAAAAGCCAGGAGCCAGAAGAAGGTTTAAGATTTCCTTTTGTGAGTATTCACTTTCCGGTTTGGTAAGAATGCCGTTTTTCTTTGCTTTTGCAAGAACTCCTGCCGGATTAACACCCTTTCCGTCATCGCTGATGGTTATGATGACTTCGTTGGTTGTATGGCTTGCTGAGAGAGTCAGTTCACCCTGAGGATCTTTCCCGGCAGCAATACGTTCCTCGGCGGTTTCTTCTATTCCATGGTCCATGGAATTGCGGACAATGTGCATGATGGGATCTCCGATGCTGTCCACGATGGACTTGTCAACTTCCGTATTTTCACCGATAATGGTTAAGCGTACGTCTTTTTTCAGCTTTTGCTTCATATCCCGGACGATACGGTTCATTTTCTGGAATACGCCGGAAACAGGAACCATGCGCAGGGACATTACAATGTCCTGTAAGTCATCGGTCAGCTTGCGAAGCTGCCTTGTGGCCTTTAAAAAGCTGTCAAGGTTCTTTAAATTCTGAATATCAGGCGAGGAAGTCACCATGGACTCCGTAATAACAATCTCACCGACAATTGCCACCAGGTTGTCTAACTTTGCCAGATTTACGCTGATCAGATTCTGTTTGCTCGGCATCTGATGAGCGTTACCAGGGGCAGGAGAACTTATGGCCGGGGTGCTTTCACCTGCAGATGGGGCTGAAACAGCCGCAGCATTCTTCTTTTCTGTACTGGGAGCAACCTTTGCACGGGGATTTTCAATCAGCTCATAGGAACGGATGTTGTTCATATTGTTGATCTGTGATATGGCTGAGTCAGCTTCCTCACGGGTTTGGAACGTCAGGAAAAAGCCTTTCTCAATAATAGTTCCGCTGCTCTGGCTGTTGGTCTCTACATCAGAGGGATAATAACCAAACTCCAGTCCGGATTCTTTTAATGCGCTGATAAGCATAAAAGCCCGAAGGTTTTCCATTCCGCAGCCTTCATCAAAAAAGATACGAAGGAAAAAGGCAGCCAGATCTTCCGGGCATTCTGCGACGTCCAAACGGATTTCGTCCAGGCTGGTAGCAGACACAGGTGTAGAAACGACCGGTGCTGGCTGGGCAGCTTCTTTGGGACTGGAATGATCCGAATGATTTTTTTCCACGGCAGCGGTTGGACTGTCATCGCTGATTTTTTTCAGGAAGCTATTAATTTCTTGTGTCAGATGGTCGACATTATCACTAAGTGGTTCATTGTTTTCTACTTTTGAAACTTCAGCACGAAGCATATCAGTAGAACGGAACATTAAATCAAAAAGAGTGCTTTTGTGGGAACTGTCAAGGGAATCCAGACCATTCTCACGGATAAAAAAGAATAAATCTTCAATACGATGTGCGATCTGCATCAGAGAGGAAAATTCCATCATAGCAGAAGATCCTTTGATTGTGTGCATGATGCGGAAGATTTCATTTACGTCATCTACTGTAAAATCTCCTGCTTTTTCGGCTTCTATCAGGAGCTCGTCTAATTGCTCCAGGAGGGAATTGGTTTCAAAGAGGTACATATCAAGCATATTATCCATGCCGTTATCCATAGTATTTACACCGCCTTGTTTAGTTTAGTATATATCTATTTATCGGTATGGTTGGATAAAAAATAATAGCAAATTAAATAACCTTTCGAAAATAATATAAAATATCAGTTAAATGGAGGCATAGTATGGCAGATATTTTGAAAGTCACAACACCCCTTTCCGGTTATGATAATTCAACAATAAAAAACAACCCCCAGGCTGGACAGGGAGTCCAGATACAGAACCCAATCGATCCCTCAAAGGTGATGCGGGCGGATAACCGGACGGATTCCGGGGGAAACGGGAATCAACAGCTTGCATTTCAGTACGGTTCGAATTTCGGTTCATTTCTGAATCAGGTAAAAAACATACCTGATCTTACCAAAATTATGACCGATATTTTTTTCCAGAGTGAGGAAATGCTGACTGGCGGAGTCATGGGAGAAGAAGCGGCACAGAAGATCGCTTCCTTTTTTGAGGCAGCTCAGATGCAGGGAGAAGAGATTCTTCCATTTATAAAGGAACAGGCGGAATCAGCAGTTCGCTTTAACGGCGGCATTTTTGACCAGCTGCGTCATGTGATGGCAGAAACAACTTCTGTGGATTTAAAAGCAGAGATTTTAAATTTTATCAGAAAATTCAATGATATGTCTTCCGGTAAGCATATACTTCATGATATATTTAATACAGTAAAGGATATGGAGGCATATGTTTTTAGACAGACAAGAGAGCAGATAGAGGCTTTGCTTAAGGAACTGGACTTATCTGCTCCCGAAGGGCATACTTCAGAAAACAGCGCGCTCTTAAAGGAGAAAATCCTTCCTTTTTTGGGCCGATATATCGCAATGAATCACGACATGGGCACGATACGGGATAAGATATCACTTTTAACGGTATTAATAGCCAGGTATGAAAATGGGGACAGGGAAGAGGTGCTGCAGTCCTTTTCAAAGCTTGCAGGTTATCAGGGATTTCGCAAATTCTTTGGAGCCATGACTACAGAGCAGTTTGGTGAACTGCTTGATCAGGTCGATTTAGAGCAGGCGGCAGGGAAAAACCAATGGGCGGATAAGTTTGTTGATTTCTTAAGGACTGGTGTGAGTGGAGGAACTGGACTTGAGAATAAGCAGATGTTTCAGAACATGCTTCAATCCCTGGTTTTAAATGAAAGTGTTTATATGCCTCTGTTGCATCTGGCATTCCCCATGGAGATTGATGGGCGGAAGCTATTTTCCGAAATGTGGATTGATCCAGACGAGGAGGGCAGCAGCACCCAGGCGGGGGCAAAACACACGACCAGAATTTTCGTCAAATTTGATATCAGGGAATTGGGTCAGTTTAAGCTTCTGCTTCTTTATGGGGATAATGCA
Organism: [Clostridium] celerecrescens 18A; assembly: GCF_002797975.1. Taxonomy (NCBI): domain Bacteria; kingdom Bacillati; phylum Bacillota; class Clostridia; order Lachnospirales; family Lachnospiraceae; genus Lacrimispora; species Lacrimispora celerecrescens. The sequence goes on from NZ_PGET01000001.1 coordinate 5,261,091, forward strand.
GCCTCCTTACAGCTTTTCTATCCGGAAAAAATGCAGAAAACAGAGGCGAATATTTATAAGGAGATTAAAAGTATCCTTGAGCGGTATCATTTCCGGGCAGACAGCTTGTATCTCCAGGCAGGAGGCGGCCCCTCCTCCCCAGTAGAGGTATTTCCCAAAATCCATGAAAGGAAAAATTCAGTTGATGTCAGAATTTAAAAATACATTAAATAAAAAAGCGGTTGCGATAAAATATGACGATGCAAAGAATTCTGCACCTGTTATCGTGGCCTCCGGTATGGGATATATGGCGGAAAAAATAATAGAAACTGCCAATGAAAGCGGTGTTCCCGTTTATGAGGATAATTCTCTTGCAACCATTTTGACCCAGCTTGAGCTTGGGAGCCAGGTGCCGGAGGAGTTATACCAGGCTATTGTGGATATTTACCTTTATTTCTTAAATTGTGTGCCAGGTACGGTAGAAAAAACGGTACCGGAGCCTATAAATGAAATAGGGGAAGAGGATTTAATGAAAGAGGAAATAATAAAAGAGGAAACGGTGGAGTAGTTTATGTTTACTGAGTGTGAAAAAGCGAGTGTCTTTTCTTTAACTGGTATCTTTATCGCAGAGGTAAAGGTAGTTGATTCCCATATGGACAGTATGGGGCTTATCTTTAATGAGGAAGATATGGATAAGGTGAGCACAGAATCCGTGATCGTATTTCACGACGGTGTCCAGGGGCTTGTTACATGCAAATGCCGTTTGTCAGGCAGGGTAAAGATCAGCGGCGAGGAAATTGGAGAGATCGGTAATGCGATCTATAAGGTTCCATGCGTGATCGATGAATTGATCGGTGTAGAACAAAGGCGTCGTGACCTTAAGGTCAGAGTCTCGTTTCCGGTTACTCTGGAGACGGCGGATTCAGACGGAAAAGTTACACATATAGACGCTAAGGTAAAAGATTTAAGTGCAGGCGGGGTCGGGCTTGAATCGGCAGTTGAATTAAGTGTAGAGCAGATCTTTTCCTTTCTGTTTGAAACGGACAGCGACTGTACCAGGCTCAAAGGCTGTATTCTATGGGTAAAGAAAATATCAGGCGAGAACGAACCGCCACGCTACCGGTATGGCAGCCGTTTCTTTGATATGACATCTTATCAGGAGTCCATGGTCAGGAAGTTCGCTTTTTTGGAACAGCTGAAAAAAAGGAAAACACAGTAATAGCGCGTTATGCGATAGTATTTAACTTCTTTTTACGGACGAAGAAACGGAGGAATAAGAAGATGTTTACTGTATGTAAAAAGGCCTGCATTTGCTCTTTTTCTGGGAATCTTCTTTCGGAAGGAAAAGAAACCATAGCATTGCTATTAGCAACTTGACGATAAAAATTTACAAATTGTAAAGTAAGGACTTATTAAAAAGGAGCGATTTCATGAGACAACAAAAGAGGGGATTGGCAATAGCAATTTTAGTCGCTTTTTGCCTGTGTCTCTTCCCTGAAAAAGCGATGGCAACAGAGGCAATTAATTCAATCAGCATTAAGGTGGTACTTAATATCGAGGCAGGTGACCGTCTGCCTGATATACAAATTAATCAAACAAGTGGGGAGTGCTATGTGACTTCCGGTGATAAAAAGTACACTGTCAGGGAGGCAAAGTGGGTCACCTCCACCTCAAAGGATATATCGGTGGGGGAAGAACCCAGGATGAGCGTTACTCTAACCCCTTCCGATGAATACGATGCTTATTTTAAATCTTCTTATGAGGCTACCAAGATGAAAATCACGGGAGGTTCCTATGTCAGCGCAAAGCGTAATGGTAGTGACCTGGTTGTCACCTTAAGGACGAAGCCTGTCAAAGGCCTGTACGCGGAACCGGAAGACGTGGGCTGGAAGGATACAAGGCTTGGCCAGGCTGTCTGGTCCAAAGGGGATAACACGTCGGGTGCTTATGAATTATGGCTTTATTGCGGTAAAAAAATAATATTAAAAAAGGAACAGGTAAAGGCCACCTCCTATAATTTCTATCCATATATGACAGAGGAAGGGACCTATTCTTATAAAATCCGTTCTGTTCCCTTCAAACAGGATGAGCTTAAGAATGGAAAGAAGAGCAGCTGGGTGGAGTCAGACGAACTGGTGATCAGGGACCGGGATGTATCCGATGGAACAGGAAAAGACTCTGACACAATTGCCGGTACAACAAATGGCTCGGGGATAAAAGAGGGCTGGGATCAGCAGTCCGGAGTGTGGTACTACCGGTATGCCGATGGAACAGTCCAGGCTAATTCCTGGATGGAACTTGACGATGTATGGTACCGCTTCAATCAGGAAGGGAAGATGGTAACCGGCTGGTTTATCCTGGATTCTGATATCTATTATATGAATTCCAAAGGAGCCATGGTGACCGGCTGGAATAAAATCGACAATACATGGTATTATTTTTATCCGGACAACGGCTACGAGGCCCCCTTGGGAGCCGCTGCAACGAACTGGCAGGTCATAGACGGTTATTATCATTATTTTAACAACCAGGGTGCCATGCAGAAGGACTGGATCAACCAGGCAGGGAGGTGGTACTATTTAAATACTGTACAGGGAAACTTAGAGGGTGCTATGCTGAAGGGCCTAATCACCCGGAATGGGCATACATATTTTACCGGGGAAGATGGAGTCATGGTGACCGGATGGCAGAAGATCGATGGACTGTGGCGATATTTTAATCAAGATGGTACGATGGCTGTTAATACGGTAGTCAATGGATTTCCGGTAAATGAAGATGGAGTATGGGTACAATGATGAGAGATAAGAGAAGAAAACTGCATTCTATGTTCCTTACTGTTTTGGTGGCAGCATTTACATGCTTGCCGGCTGTTATGTCCTTTGCCGCCGATTCTGTTGTAATTCGAAGCGTAAATCTTAAGTTTGACAGCCAGTATGGGAATGAAGAAATACTGATGCCTGGAATTTCTACTACCAATGCAGGAGTATCAGTTAAGGAGGTTGTCTGGAAACGGGATATCAGCAAATGGAAGGCAGCAAAGAATGAACGGGTCAGTGTGTTTTTAACATCAGACACCTCAATATTTGCAAACACCTACAACCGGTCAGAGTGCAAGATCACAGGGGCAAAGTTTGTTTCCGCCAAAGCATTGGATAACAATACCCTGGAAATAAAGGTGGATTATGTTCCTGTAGTTATTTTAGGAAGAACAGCCAGGGCCGGCTGGAGCGATAGCAAAAAGACGAAGGCTGTGTGGGATAAAGTTGAATTTGCTACTGGATATCAGGTTGCTCTATATGCAGATGACAAACTGAAGAAGCGTATTTCGGTAGAAACCAATACGGTGGATCTTTCTGAATACATGGATAAGGATGCTGTTTATTACTATGAAGTCCGGGCAATCGGCTATACTGCCGATGACCGGAAATATATGAAGGAAGGGGATTATGTCACTTCTGATGATACCATTATGGAATATGACGGAGATACATCAGGAGCATGGAAGGGAAATACCTACAAGCAGGAGGATGGTGGAATCGCCAGGAATTGCTGGAAGCAGATATTAAATGACTGGTATTATTTTGACGGGAATGGAACTTACCAGACAGGCTGGCTCCATTCAGGTCAAAGATGGTATTATTTAAATCCCAAGGATGGAAAGTTACTCATGGGCTGGCAGTTCGTCAATGGGAAATGGTACTATTTAAATCCGGGCGGAGGAGAAATGCTGACGGGCTGGATACAGCCCCAGCCAGGGATATGGTATTATTTAAATCCGGATGGCAGCATGGCAAGCAGCACAAAAGTCGGCAGTTATTGGGTGGATGCTTCAGGAAAATGGATTCCGTAAAAGTCGGAGATTGACGGGAGGATTAAAATTTTGGCAACGATAGACCAGTTAAGACTGTCTGCACTTACGAGTGCAAAGGCAGGACAGACAGGATATACGGCAGCTTCATCTGCCAAGGGGAATTTTAAACAGATTATAAAATCAGTAGCAAAGGCTCCGGAAAACCTTGAAGCCATATTCACAGAGGCATCTAAAAAATACGGCGTTTCAGAAAAGCTGTTAAAAGCGGTTGCTAAGGCAGAATCGAATTTCAACCCATCTGCTACTTCTAAGAAGGGGGCTGCCGGAGTCATGCAGTTAATGCCTGCGACTGCTAGATCCCTGGGAGTAGACGATCCTTATGATGCAAGAAGCAATATCATGGGAGGAGCTAAATACTTAAGAGAAAATCTGGAACGGTATAAAGGGAATGTGGATCTCACCCTGGCAGCCTATAATGCCGGAAGTAACAATGTAAGCAAATATGGAGGAATCCCTCCTTTTAAGGAAACACAGGAGTATGTAAAGAAAGTTAAGAATTATATGGGTGATTCAGAAGTATCAGGTTTTTCAGAAGCATCAGGATATTCATCGGACATATCAAGTACTTATGAATATCTGTCCAATCTATCTTCGGACGGAGAAAGCAGCAGTCTTGCACCTGCTAAATCTGATTATCTTTATTTAATTGAACTGATGAAGCTTCGGATGCAGATGGCTTCCTTCAGTATTTCCAATCAGTTTGATGCTGCTGATTCAACGACTGGTTCAATCTTTAATATATAAAAAGAAAAAGCTTAATGGAAGTCTTAGAAGCAGACTTCCATTAGGCTTTTTCTATGTAATAATAGATAACATGTCATTTTAGTTATATAAAAATTTATGTAGTGAAGACTTTACTTCTGGGAAATCGCATCACTTACTTTTAACAGGGCCTCAATAAAATATGACTTTTTAATTGGCTTGAAAACAAAAGGAAGGTTGGAGCTTAATTCTTGTACCATCTGTTGTGTTTCATCATAAGCAAGAGAGCTGATGATGATGATACCTGCTTCCGGATGATGCTTCAACAGGCGTTTGGAAGCTTCGATACCATCGATTCCAGGCATTATGATATCCATGGTCACAATATCGGGCTTTTCTCTTTCATAGGCTTCCAGAGCCTCTTCCCCGCTTCTACACTGATAGACGACGTCAAAATCTGTTCCTTTAAGTAATTGCTCTATCTCGCTGCGTGTTACTATGGAATCATCGACAATCATAATTGTTTTTTTCATAATAGCTTCCCTCCTTCTAATTTAATTACTTCCGATCGTAATTTCGCCTTCGCTGTTTTTATAAACAATACTCCGGGAGTATTCCTCCTGAACCAGCAGACTGGAAGAACCGATCCGTATGCGAACCACTGGCAGCAGCTGTTGGCATTGAATGATTCCGGACTGCTCCTTGTCGATTGCGGTTATTTCTTCCAAGCGGTTTGTAATCTCCTGTTCCCGGAGATTTAAATAAGTGGAGGCCTGCTTCAAATTATCAAGTAGCTCCTGTCTGTCCGGCCTTTGGGTGGTTTCAAGATAGGTGATATTTTTTCTTACTTCCGACATATTATGGTGAAGCTGTTCCAGCTCTCTGGCAAGCCGAGCGGATTCTTCTACGTTTCTTGGAACATTTGCAATGATTAGTTCGGTAACGAGCCGCCGTACTTTGGAACCAATCACACGTGCATTGATGGTATTAGCAGCCAAGAGGGTACCGCCGATAATGACGCCCATGCCGGAGGTAACAACAATATCCTGACCGCTTTCTATTTTGGAGTTGATAATACTTTCCGCATAAACATTGCCTTTGGCAGTGACCGTGCAATGTTCCAAATAACGGCACTTGATATCAGCGTCAGAAGTTAAAGTACCACGTCCGTTTCCTGACATGCCGCTGGCAATCGTAATGGATCCCTGGGCCGTTATCTGAGCACCTTCCACAGAGCCTCGGATGTCAATTCTTCCATTGGCTTTCACAGAAAAGCCATTTCTTACATCTCCAGTAATCAATATATCTCCGTCATAATCCAGGTTCCCTGTACTATTATCAATATTACCATTTATTTTTAGGATAGGATCTACCTGAAATTTTCCATTAACAAATGTTACATGGCCTGTTTTTTGGGAAACGAGCAGAGTCCGATCCTCCGTAAGCATCGTATTGCGGCCAACAGGTACGTGAACATCAGTTCCTTTAATAGTGCAGGGATAAGTCTGCCCGGTTATGGTCATACCATTTTCTCCCGGTATAGCAAGAGTTATGCTGCAGATTATTTCTCCTTCTTTAACAGACTGAATATTATTTAAATTTTTATAATCCACAGATCCGTTTTCATCTTCTATAAATTCAAGCTTAAGATCCCGTTTAAAATGGTCCTTAATAGAACCATCTATTCCGTTACGTGCCAGAATTCCCTTTGCAATCAATACAGCCTGGCCATAAACCTGATTTTCAACAATTGACTTCAGGGACTCCTCTATAATTCCTATGGATACATGCTCCTGATTGAGGATTGATTTTAAATCTTCTTCCTTAATATCCTGACCGTCGTTAAATGGAGGGATCACATAAATCCATGCAGCCATGCGGTCCTTTGAAACATAAAGATAGGCCTGAGCCGCTTTGGGCTGGGGAACCTGTTCTTGTGCAGATTCGGATGTCCGTCTAAAAACATTGGATAATGATTGCATTTTACTGGAAAACTGAGCGCACTCACTGTATAATGCCTCTTCATCCATCCGTACTATTAGCGGATCATAGGAAGGCTCCCATATTAAAGAAGAGGAAGGCGCTTCAAATTCTATTTCGGAAAATACGGTTGTTGCGGCAGAACTTTTTTGTTCGGTTGGATCGGATACTATCTCATTAAGATCTTCATTTTGGGATTCTTCAGGTGAAACGACAGAAGCTGCACTGATCTTTTCTGATGTTTCCGCAGAGCGCCTTACATTTTGGAAAAGGCTAAAGAATCCTTTTTTGTTTTTTTCTTTCATTTTCTTCCCCTAACATTAAAAAAATACCTGCTACTGTAACCCTGTAAGCAAGTAATTGGCTGATTTCGAATCGCTTCTTTGGAGGGAGTCAATAGACATCAACGCTATTAAACTTTTCAATCAAAGATGCTGGCTCTGGTTTCTGGTCATTCCATTCCTATGTATATACAGTCAGATGAAATGATTCTAGAGCTTTTGCTGATCAGATTACCTGGACCGGGCCATGTGAATCTATTTCGTTGGGTATTGGATTTAATTCTGCCTGGTCTTTGTAAAGCCACATTCCTTGAATTATCCATTGTTAAAAATAATCTGTCATGCAGATTGCCAGGCATTGAATTTCGTAGCGCTGGGATTCTTGAACCAAGATGCGTCATAGGAACACCTCCTTCTTAAATACAAATCGACTATATTTTATATCGGCAAACTATGCTATAAATATAACATAAGAGTTGCCTATTTGGTTACTTAATTTCAAATAAATATAAATGGTGACATAGAATGGTTACTGAAAGTTATAGTCTTGTAACTACAACCTGATTTATATAGGTTGGTTTTAAGGTTGTGATAGACTTGGTTCCTGGTTTGTGAAGAGAACACAGTCCTTTTCGATATTTATAGTACAATGACTTTATAGCAGAACAAATGGCATAAGAAAAGCAACGATCCGACTGTTTTATAATCTTACGGGATTCATTATATCTATATTTAACTTTTACATTTATACATAGGCGGCACATTCTAACAGAGGCATTATTTGCAATTAAATAAATTATAAAAACAATTTAAAATAATTGTTGACTTTTGTCAGATGCTTTGGTATGATATAACTCGCCGCTGAAAACGGCGGCAAAACTTCTTCTAAAACACATCGATGAGCGATGAAAAAGTTTTGAAGAAAAGCAAAAAAATGGTTGACAAGAACAATCGGTTATGATATCCTATAAAAGTTGCTGCTGAGACAGCGACACGAAATAAAGCACTTTGAAAACAGAAGATTGAACAGTATGTAAAACCCTGAAAATTCTAATAAAACAAGTCATGTTTGATGGCTTTGAATGAGAAAATTTCAGAACGAATACAAGCAATTGTATACGAACCAAACAACAAGTAAAACGGGAAATAAATTAGCTAGTTAGTTGATTTTGACCCCGGATTGAACACCTTTAATTTGAGAGTTCGATCCTGGCTCAGGATGAACGCTGGCGGCGTGCTTAACACATGCAAGTCGAGCGAAGCGATTTCAAGGAAGTTTTCGGACGGAATTGAAATTGACTGAGCGGCGGACGGGTGAGTAACGCGTGGGTAACCTGCCTCATACAGGGGGATAACAGTTGGAAACGACTGCTAATACCGCATAAGCACACAGTGCCGCATGGTACGGTGTGAAAAACTCCGGTGGTATGAGATGGACCCGCGTCTGATTAGGTAGTTGGTGAGGTAACGGCCCACCAAGCCGACGATCAGTAGCCGACCTGAGAGGGTGACCGGCCACATTGGGACTGAGACACGGCCCAAACTCCTACGGGAGGCAGCAGTGGGGAATATTGGACAATGGGGGAAACCCTGATCCAGCGACGCCGCGTGAGTGAAGAAGTATTTCGGTATGTAAAGCTCTATCAGCAGGGAAGAAAATGACGGTACCTGACTAAGAAGCCCCGGCTAACTACGTGCCAGCAGCCGCGGTAATACGTAGGGGGCAAGCGTTATCCGGATTTACTGGGTGTAAAGGGAGCGTAGACGGCACTGCAAGTCTGGAGTGAAAGCCCGGGGCTCAACCCCGGGACTGCTTTGGAAACTGTGGTGCTAGAGTGCAGGAGAGGTAAGTGGAATTCCTAGTGTAGCGGTGAAATGCGTAGATATTAGGAGGAACACCAGTGGCGAAGGCGGCTTACTGGACTGTAACTGACGTTGAGGCTCGAAAGCGTGGGGAGCAAACAGGATTAGATACCCTGGTAGTCCACGCCGTAAACGATGAATACTAGGTGTTGGGGAGCAAAGCTCTTCGGTGCCGCCGCTAACGCAATAAGTATTCCACCTGGGGAGTACGTTCGCAAGAATGAAACTCAAAGGAATTGACGGGGACCCGCACAAGCGGTGGAGCATGTGGTTTAATTCGAAGCAACGCGAAGAACCTTACCAAGTCTTGACATCGGAATGACCGGGATGTAACGATCCCTTCCCTACGGGGCATTCCAGACAGGTGGTGCATGGTTGTCGTCAGCTCGTGTCGTGAGATGTTGGGTTAAGTCCCGCAACGAGCGCAACCCTTATCCTTAGTAGCCAGCAGGTAAAGCTGGGCACTCTGGGGAGACTGCCAGGGATAACCTGGAGGAAGGTGGGGATGACGTCAAATCATCATGCCCCTTATGATTTGGGCTACACACGTGCTACAATGGCGTAAACAAAGGGAGGCAAAGGAGCGATCTGGAGCAAACCCCAAAAATAACGTCTCAGTTCGGATTGTAGTCTGCAACTCGACTACATGAAGCTGGAATCGCTAGTAATCGCGGATCAGAATGCCGCGGTGAATACGTTCCCGGGTCTTGTACACACCGCCCGTCACACCATGGGAGTTGGTAACGCCCGAAGTCAGTGACCCAACCGTAAGGAGGGAGCTGCCGAAGGCGGGACTGATAACTGGGGTGAAGTCGTAACAAGGTAGCCGTATCGGAAGGTGCGGCTGGATCACCTCCTTTCTAAGGAAGAAGAAGTAAGGGTTTTATATACTGTTGAGTCTTATGTTTCAAAGTTCCGTAATGTGTAACCTTGCGAACAAGTTCGCCCGGTCGCGGCTGCGCCGCTTATACAACAGAATACAAATGTGCTTATGAAAGCAAGCTTTCAACACACATTTCCATTCCGTTGTGCACGCATTACTAGTAAGACACGAAATTTCTGGTGCCGATGCGCTTAGGGGAGACACCCGTTCCCATCCCGAACACGATGGTTAAGACTTAAGCGGCCGATGGTACTATGCTGGAGACGGCATGGGAGAGCAGGTGGGTGCCAGATTATTTATGGGCTTATAGCTCAGCTGGTTAGAGCGCACGCCTGATAAGCGTGAGGTCGGTGGTTCGAGTCCACTTAAGCCCATTGGTTTATGAAACCAGATGATAAACATATAAAAAGAATATAGGGATAGCCTTTACAGGGTAGACCCACATCCAAGTTTTTCGGGGGTGTAGCTCAGTTGGGAGAGCACCTGCCTTGCAAGCAGGGGGTCAAGAGTTCGAATCTCTCCATCTCCATTTGGTGTAGTTGTGAAGGTGCACTTCGAAAAGCTGACGCTTTTCTCAGTCACGGCGTTACACGCCTATACAATGAAATACAAAACTGCTTATGAGAGCAAGCTTTCCACACAGTTTTCCATTCCATTGTGCACACTTTTAATTGCATCACGCATGTACCTTGAAAACCACATATTGAAATATATCTAGATTAGTTTTTATATGTCAAAGTATAAAAACAAAATCAAGACATCCGAGGTGTTACATCGCAAGATGTAACCAAACAAAACTCGTTAAAGTAACCGTAACGTACGGTGAAATAACAAACCTAAGACCAGAGATACAACGCTATGTATCTTAGATTAGTAGCCCGCACCCGCAGGTGAACATCGAATTGGTTAAGCTAATAAGAGCGCAGGGTGGATGCCTTGGCACTAAGAGCCGATGAAAGACGTGATAAGCTGCGAAAAGCTTCGGGGAGGAGCAAATATCCTTTGATCCGGAGATATCTGAATGGGGAAACCCAGCTGAGCAAACCTCAGTTGTCGTATGGTGAATCCATAGCCATACGTCGGGAACCCGGGGAACTGAAACATCTAAGTACCCGGAGGAAAAGAAAGAAAACTCGATTTCCAAAGTAGCGGCGAGCGAAATGGAAGGAGCCTAAACCAGTATGCGTGCATACTGGGGTTATGGACTGCAATAAGTGAGACGATTTGTTACCAGAACGGTCCTGGAAAGACCGGCCATAGAAAGTGAAAGCCTTGTATGGGAAAGCAATAGTCAGCGAGCAGGATCCAAAGTACCACGAGACACGAGAAACCTTGTGGGAATTCGGGGGGACCACCCCCCAAGGCTAAATACTACTTAGTGACCGATAGCGCATAGTACTGTGAAGGAAAGGTGAAAAGGACCCCGGGAGGGGAGTGAAAGAGAACCTGAAACCCTGTGTTTACAAGCTGTGGAACCACGTTAAAGGTGGAACCGCGTACTTTTTGTAGAACGGTCCGGCGAGTTACCGTTACTGGCAAGGTTAAGCACTTAAGGTGCGGAGCCGAAGGGAAACCAAGTCTTAATAGGGCGTTAAGTCAGTAAAAGGTAGACCCGAAACCGGTGATCTACCCATGTCCAGGTTGAAGTTTCCGTAAAAGAAATGGAGGACCGAACGCACATCCGTTGAAAAGGGTGGCGATGAGGTGTGGGGAGAAATTCCAATCGAACCCGGAGATAGCTGGTTCTCCTCGAAATAGCTTTTAGGGCTAGCCTCGTATTAGTCTGCCGAGGTAGAGCACTGAATTTCCTAGGGGGCGTCAAAGCTTACCAAAGAATATCAAACTCCGAATGCCGGCCAGATGATGTACGGGAGTCAGACTGCACGAGATAAGTTGGGTAGTCAAAAGGGAAAGAGCCCAGACCACCAGCTAAGGTCCCAAAGTGCGTGTTAAGTGGAAAAGGATGTGGGATTTCACAGACAACTAGGATGTTGGCTTAGAAGCAGCCACACATTCAAAGAGTGCGTAATAGCTCACTAGTCGAGAGGTCCCTGCGCCGAAAATGTCCGGGGGCTAAAACACGACACCGAAGCTGTGGAATGTATGTAAATACATTTGGTAGAGGAGCATTCTTAACGCACAGAAGCATTACCGTAAGGAGATGTGGAGTGTTAAGAAGAGAGAATGCC